>CAIJTV010000878.1:0-9796 GCA_903823635.1 uncultured Planctomycetaceae bacterium | reverse complement strand
GGCTTGCTCCAAAACTGGTTCAGGGACTGCTCAGCATTAAGCCATGGGCGAATGCATCGTTCTATATGATCTACACGATGATCATGTTGTTCCTTTATATGTGGGTGATGATCAGTCGTCGCTTCGATTACTGGGAAGTGAAAGGCAACGAGTTGTTGCACCATCACGGATTCCTGAGCAACCTCGAAAGATTCTCAGCTCCGAACCTGCGAATCGACAAAGAGATTAATGACCTGTTTGAATACATGCTGCTGCGTTCCGGTCGTTTGATCATTCACGCCAGCAATGAACGTCGAGCGATCGTGCTGGAGAACGTACTCTTCATCAACGGCAAAGAAGATCGGATCACTCGTATGCTGGGTGCTCTGCAGGTGCGTGTACGTACTGACAAAGAATAGTGCTCGCTGATTTTGCTCACGGAGAGTCAGCATTGTCTGCCCGACCAATTTACCTGGACAACAATGCGACAACTCCGCTTGATGCGCGAGTGCTTCAGCGGATGAACGAGTGCTTTCTGGCAGCTTTTGCGAATCCCGGAAGTGCTCATTCGTTCGGCCGTGCGGCAAGGCAGATCCTGGAAGACAGTCGTGAGAGCATCGCCGATATCCTGAAGGCTGATGCGTCGGAGTTGATTTTTACCAGTGGTGGAACGGAATCCATCAACATGGCTGTGCATGGATTTACGGCGGGCCGCAAAGGTCTGATCGCCTGCACTGACGGTGAACATCCAGCGACGCTTGAAGCCTGTGCGAATGCGGCTTTAGCAGGGATTGGCAGAGTTTCGGTCCCCGTTGACTCGGAAGGACGCATCAGAACGGAATCCTTGTCTGGACTGCCATGGAAGGATCTTCGTTTAGTCTGTGTGATCCTTGCCCACAACGAGACGGGCGTCGTTCAGGATGTGACAGAGTTAAGTCGTTTGTGTCAGCAGCATGGTGTGCCGTTGTTGCTGGATGCTGTGCAGGCGGTTGGGAAAATGACGGTGGATTTTCAGGCCACTGGTGCAGCGGCTCTTGCATTTGGTGCCCATAAGTTTCATGGCCCACGAGGGACGGGCGGGCTGTTATTGCGACGTGGGATTAAACTTCCTCCGCTGTTGGCCGGGGGCCACCAGGAAAGTGGTCGACGCGCAGGTACGGAGGCTGTTCCGCTGATTGCCGGCATGGCCCGCGCCCTGGAATTGTGGCGTGATGAAGCAACAGAACGCTCACGTGCAATGCGTTCCCTGCGTGATCAATTGCAGGACGCACTTCTGCAACAGTGTGCCCCAGCGGTAGTTCACGGTTTTCATGCCGATCGATTAGTGAATACGCTCAGCATCGCATTCCCGGGAGTGCCCGGCGAAGCGTTGCTGGTTAATCTGCATCTGGCGGGTGTGGCTTGTTCCCTGGGAAGCACTTGTGCCAGCGGTTCGATGGAGCCCGCAAAAGCTCTGTTGGCCATGGGAGTTGATCCGGAGGTTTGCAAGTCCTCTGTCCGTTTCTCCATTAGCTGTCAGAACACGATCAGAGAAATTGAAGATGCAGTGCAACGAATTTCGACTGTCGTCACACGAATGCGCAGCGAGAAAGTCATGAAGCCATGATGAAGAATTACGATGGCCTTTTTCAGAGCGCCTGCGAGATTGGCCGAACAATTCTGGTCCTGATAGTGATTTCCTGTCTTGCATGTCGATGTTCTGCTCAGGAGGGAGAAGATTCCGACCCTTTGGACGATGTGCGCTTGCGCAGTGCCGTGTTGAAGTCGATGGAGCAAGGCTGTGACTTCCTGGAGTTAACTCAGGAAGATGATGGTTCGTGGTCTGGCGGAACGTCCGTTTCCAGTAATACCGCAGGAGTGACAGCGATGGTCGTGATGGCCCTCATCAACTGTGATCGCCCTGTAGATTCTCCTGCGGTTCAGCGTGGTCTGAATTATCTGAGAGCTTTACCGCCAGGGGGAGTTAGTGGGCCACATGCTGTCTATGAAACATCACTGATCACGATGGCTCTTTGCGCGGCTGAGCAATTGGATCAGGATCTGCCACGTATTCTGAAGTATGCAGAGCTTCTTGAGAATAGTCAGGTTCGAGCCGGAACGACGCAGGGCTACTGGGGTTATCAATTGGGCGAGCAGGCGCCAAATTCCGGCGATCCGAGCAATGGTCAGTACGCCGTTCTAGCGCTCCGTGAAGCCGTGTATGCCGGAGCAAAAGTTTCCCGGGAGACGTGGGAACTTGCACATCAACGTTGGGTGAATGATCAGCAGCGAAACGGTGCATGGCGATATTCTGACCATCATCCTTTGACAGGAAGTATGACGGTCGCCGGCCTGTCCACTGTGAGCATCACGACTCGAATGCTTCTCAGCGACAAGGACGTCGATGCCCAGGGGAATCCGGATTGTTGTCAGCTCATTGTGCCGGATCCGGTCCTTCAGAATGGTCGTCGTTGGCTGGCAGAAAATTTCAGTGTGCAATCCAACCCCGGCAATTCGGATTTCCATTTCTACTACCTGTACGGTCTTGAGCGTGCAGGAAGAATGAGCGGGGTGCGATTCTTTGGTCGTCATGACTGGTATCGTCAGGGCGCTACGATGCTCACGGAAACCCAGAAATCATCAGGGGAATGGCTCTCCAGAGGACATGAAGCGGTTTCGGCAATAAACACGGCCATGGCGTTGCTGTTTCTGTCAAAGGGATTGTCTCGAGTTGTCGTGAACAAGCTCGATTACAATTCGCCGAACGGGGAATCGCGGGATGATGGTGAATGGAACCGTCACAGCTTTGACGTCGTTAATCTTGTGGAGTTGATTGATGGGCTGCCTGCCTGGCCGCCTCGTCTGACCAGCCAGGTTGTGACAATGAGCCGTCTTAAGCCGGAGACCGCAGTTCTGGAACTCAATCAGGCGCCGATTTTGTTTATCTCTGGACGCGAAGCTCCGCAAATGACCGACGAACATGTCTCGTGGCTGCGGAATTATGTGGATGCAGGGGGATTTATTTTTGCTGTCGCCAACTGTGATGGTCAGGGATTCGACAAGGGGTTCCGTGAGATCGTCAGCCGCATGTTTCCACAGGGAGATGCTTCGCTGCAGCCATTGACGCCTGATCATGCGGTGTTTCGGAGTGAGTATAACATTCGAGATGTCGACGGCATAAAACTCTGGGGAGTCGACTTCGGTTGTCGCACGTCGATTATCTACTCGCCCGACGATATCGGATGCCTATGGCAAAAGTGGATGAAGCATGAGCCGAAGGAACGCAACTCGGTACTCAGCGGCCGCGTCAGTCGAGCCATGAAAGTAGGAGTCAACGTGGTTGCTTATGCGACCGGTCGTGAACCTCCGGAAAAGCTCAGCAACAGCAGTTCTCGGAAGAAGAAAGCCATCGACTCTGCGGAGCGAGGACTGTTACAGATTGGCAAGCTGCGACATGATGGTGGCTGGGACACGGCTCCCCGTGCGTTGAAAAATCTACTGGAAGCGTTGAATGAAACCGTGGGGCTGGCCGCTAATGCGCAAACACCTGCGATCCCGATGACTCTGGAGGAGATGAATCCGTTTCCACTGCTTTATATGCATGGTCGCTATCGATTTCGTGTTGGTGCTCAGGAGCAACAGGCCGTTCGAGATTTTCTGAGTACAGGACGCGTTCTGTTTGCGGATGCTTGCTGTGGCTCGACAAACTTTGATCGCAGTTTTCGAGAATTCATGGCTCAGTTGTATCCCGATCATCCTCTGAAACAGATTCCGGCTGATCATGAGATTTATTCTGAAGCCACCTGGCATGACATCAAGAAGACAACTCGAAGGCGACTGGTTCCCAGCACGGAAAACGCGGCACTCACGCTAAGAGCTGAGGAAGGTCCGCCCGTGCTGGAAGGCATCGAAATTGATGGCCGATATGTGGTGATCTACAGCAAGTATGACATCAGTTGTGCTCTGGAGCATCAGGCGTCACTGTCATGTGATGGATATGTCGAAGCGGACGCCGCAAAACTGGCGATGAACATTGTGCTGTATGCGATGCAGCAGGATATTCACTGGTCGCAGATTTTGGAGAATCCGGCGGCAGTCCCCTGAAGGTTCTGTTCACAAGAATACTTATGGTGAGCAAGGCTGAAAACAATGAGCGTCGTAAGTGATCACAATGTCACACATTCTCGCCGTAGCCCCTAAAATCATTTTGCGCAAAAATGGGACTTGGCTGAAGTGTTTGATTTCGAGCAGGCATCGATTGTCCATAGTCGAGCATAATACAGGCGGAGAGTTATCGACGGTCGGGTTCTGACTGTCGACCGGCATGAAAGAAGAGTGGCACTGGCTCGACTTCCGGATGACTCCGCCGATTCGATGACCTCAGGAATAAACTGCTTTCAGAAAGGCAACGACCAATGGCAACGATACCAGAAGGGCTGGACCCGAAAGCGGCCAACGTCACAGGTCAATGGGTTCATGATCGTCCATTAATTGCCTGCCGATTTGATCCGGTCGGAACGTATGTGTTCTGCGGTTCTGAAGATGCGGTGGTCACTCGATTTCGTTTGTCCGACGGTGCTAAGACAGTGCTGTCTGGCGGACATACCACCTGGGTTGCGGCGTTTGCATTCTCCAACGACGGCAAAGTTATCGTCAGCGGCGGCTGTGATGGCAAGTTAACGTGGTGGCCGGCAACAGAAGATGCACCGCAGCCGATTCGCAGTATTGCGGGACATGGTCGACATTGGGTGCGATCACTGGCTGTCAGCCCGGATGGAACTCTGCTGGTCAGCGGAGGAAACGACAACATCGTTCGCCTCTGGAATATGGCGGATGGGACGCTGGTCAAAGAGCTATTGGGTCATGAAAAGCAGGTCTATTCCGTGACGTTTCATCCGGATGGGAAATCCTTGTTCTCCGGAGATCTGGGTGGCTCCGTGAGGCAGTGGGATGCGGCGGCTGGTACCGAACTCAAAAAGCTGGATGCGGCAGGATTGTATTCTTATAACGGTGGCCAGGGCGTGGACTTCGGCGGAGTGAGATCTTTGGCCGTAAGTGCTGATGGAAAGTACATCGCGGCTGGCGGTTTACACAAAGCCAGCAATCCGCTGGGGGCGGTTCATGAACCTTTGATCCTGTTGTTCAATCTGGAAACGGGTGCGATTGAACGTCAGCAGATTGCCGAAGGGATCACCGGGGGCGTTATCTGGCGTTTGGAATGGTTGAGCGATGGGACGCTGATGGGAGTCTCTGGCGGCGGCAGTGGCGGATGGTTGCTGTTCTGGAAGATCGATGCTGAGAAAGACTATCATCGCTTCCAGTTGCCCAACCTCGCGCGAGATATGGATCTGCATGTCGACGGGCTGCAGGTCGCAACGGCCCATCATGATCGCAATGTCAGAATCACTCGACTGGCCCCCAAGCCTGCGTAGCTGTTTGCCTGCAACAACGATCCGGAACAATTGAACGAGGCAGAGATTTCCTCTGGACACATGAGCCCAGTCGTGGCAGCTTCTGATGAGATTCGGCATCATGTGTTGACCACGAAGGATGTGAAACAACAGCGGCCCGGATGGCAATCGCGAAGTATCACCGGGATTCATTCGGCGGGAAGAGTCGAAAACACTGGGGAAACCATGATGTTTACGCGTCATAGCTCATAAAAGGGAAGTGCGCGGAAGGAAGGCATTATTTTTGCGGAATTGGATTCTCATCAAATTCATGGCCGCAGAGAATCTTACCTTCAACATCCACTGGTGATTTGTGAAGCTGGCTTATCTCACTGAAATTGCAGCACTCATGGCTGCTCACGGACAACTCTTCATTGAACGAGATGAAGAAATTCCGTCTCAGACGATCGGTGACTACTACATCCTCAGCCGAAATCGATTCAATCGCTGGATGAAGGACTTAACTGATCTGGAGAACGGGCTCGGGATTCGTGATCCGTTGCATCTGATTGGACTCATGCCGACTCGTCCGGCAACTCGGACAATCGCCGAGCAGATCCTGGTCAACGAAATGGTCGCTCGGGTATGGACAATCCTGCTGATGGCTCGCGATCGCTTTCAGGGAGTCGACCGAATTCGGCCGGTTGCTCACAATGTGTTTCTGGGGCACCTGTCGATTCGCCATAAAGCGCTGGGCGTTGTTCTGTCGGACGATCGCCTTTCCCAGACAGACCTCATCGCCATTGATAAAACCCGGAAGGCAACAGAACGCTGGACCGACCTGCTGTGTTGTCCACTGATGGGCCAATACGACCTTTGGCAGTATGCGTTCCATGAAGAGACCGCTCGCGAACTTCTGAATGACCGGGCCCATCAGAATCCACTTGATCACCGCAGCCGCGCGTGGGTGTTGATTCTCTCCGGGATGCGTCACAGCTTCCAGGAAAAGGACGGACTCTCGTCGGTCGTTCAGGACGATGATCGCCGGCTCGCTCGCCTGATGCTGAACAGCTTCCCGGAAGATTGTTCCGAGATGACATTCTGGATGGGATCACGCGTCCGAGAAGCTCGAAGAACCTAAAATTTGTCGAACAGTTTGTTCAACTGTTTGTTCAAAGTTTTGTCGACCTGATCGCCAAGCTTCTCCTGAATTTTCTGAGTCCCCAGGTTCTGCAGCAGGGCTCCGGTGTCAGGTTGAGGTGAAGAGATGGTGCCTCGCAGCGGAACTTTGATGCTGCGTCCGGCACCGTCAGCTGTGGATTTTTCCAGCGGTACATCAATTGTCATCTGCAATTGCTTATTCAGACCAACCGCCCCGGAAGTTCGCATGCGATATCCATTGAGATCCATCACAAGTCCATCGTGAGCGACATAGCCCTGACGAACCTGCACGGGGATGGTTTGTTCAGGAAGCACCAGTGAGCGTTGAGTCAGGCTTTGGCTTGCATCACCAGACCGACGCAGCAGATCAACGACTTCGAGCAACGATGAGAGTGAGCTCCCTGGCGAAGCTTCCGCCTGATGAATCGTCAGCTGAGCCTGCACGTCCGAATTCTCCGGAGCGTTGAAGTCCCAAAGAAAACGTTCGACTCGGGCCGACACTGTGCCGTTCACTTCCGCAGTGTCGGCCAGCATAGGGGCCACATAGCCCAGCCAGGTGCGACAGAGTTCCGGCGTGAGTTGCAAATTCTGAACTCGGCTGCCAGTTCCCAGTTGCAACTGCGATCCGGCGAGATCGTACTGCGGCATGATGTTTAGCTGTCCGCCGTTGACCGAACATTGAATTGGTGTACTCCGCAGAAGACTGTTCTCCAGCGAAGCCTGTACGTTGGCTTCACCGATCTGCAGTCCCCATGCGTTGGCAGATGCCCAGGCCACATTTCCGGATCCCTTCAACAACGGAGCAGAACTGCCCGAAGCCGCAACTGTTCGCTGCGAGACTCCGCTGAGCGCGGAAGGAGAACCAGTAAGTCGGAAGACATCTTTGCCCTGTCCGGAAATGGTGATTCCCGAATCCGGCGTCAGTAGGCGGCGGCTGAGGATGTCGAGGTCATACGTTGTGTCGGCCGTCAAATCAAGAATCAGATCTTCATCAGGAACGGACACCGTCCCCTGAATCAAAGCCAGCAATCCGGGCAGCTTGATGGATCCTTTCCGGATATCAAATTGTTGTCCGGCATTCTTCGCTAACATGGAAAGCTGAACGTCGGCTTCGTCAATCGCGAACGATGATTCAGCTTGCGAGGAATGAGAGACCGCTGAAGATCGCGGTTGAGGGCGAGAAACACTCAGGACATTTGTACGCTGCAAATTGGCGACGTTCTCCGGTGTGATCCGAACCGCCAGTTCGATTTCTCGCGTTGGAGTGGCCGTTAAATCGCTGATCACATTCGCTCGGTCTGAAAGCCATGAAGCATCATGCCATGGAGCCAGCAGCGTCTTCAGAGCGGCTCCGGTCCCTTCGACATGAACGGTCCCGTCCAGCATTGCAGTGACGGGGTTTGAAGGAGTAATCTCCAAAGCTGAACTGCTGGCTTTCACGTCCGATGAATTGACCTGCAGGTCGGTTAACTGAATCGTTTCACCCAACATCGCGATACGCGACTGAAAGCTCACGTCTCCTTGAAGTCCGGGTTGAGGAATGTCGGCGAACTGTTGTAACTGTTGCCACAGTGCTGCTCGCTGAACATTGCCGGAAACCTTCCATGCCGACTTATCCGGCGCGAGGTCGATCGTCCCAAAGCCCGCGGTCACTCGTGCCCGTAGAAGTTCCGGAAGGCTTTCTACGAAGGAACCCACCGCATCGACTCGCAGACTGGAATCGACTCTGAGCGGCTGCCCTGCTCTGATTGCCGCAAGATCTTCCGTTTTGACCATAAGTTGCCATTGGCCCAGTTGCGCCTCATTCCGGGTTAAGCTCACCGGACGAATCAATGAATCATTATCGGTTGCGTTCAACGCGGTTTCTTCGCCGGGCTTTGCTGACGCCTTCAGGCCAAACGTCACACGGCCACTTTGAATCTGCACGTCCTGATGGATCGCCAGGGTTTCTCGAAGTGACGAGGTCAGCCTTGCGATGTCGACGGCTCCCTTCACCTCGATCTGTTGCGACGACGAATTCTGTTCACTCTCTGAAACGTTGTGACGCAATTCGCCGGAACCGTCGAGTTCCAGAATATCCGACTTGAAATTCAGGTCCTGGATCAGAATTCCATCTTCCGCCATCGCCAGAGCGCCACCTGCGTTAACGGTTCCCAGGTTAAGCCACTCATTGGTGGCCCATGCTTGCTGGCGAATCCGAATTGTCTCTCCGTGCAGCAGGATTCGTCCCACGATTCCTTCAGTCAGGTTCGCTCCGGCGAGTCGTGCATCAATGCCCCCCGAGATAACTCCACTGCAGGATGCGTCCAGATTCAGCATCGAAAGAAATGGCTGAACGAGGCGAAGGTCGACATCTCGCGCGCCGATCTGAATTGTCTGACGACCTTTGTCATCCGCACGTGGTTTGAGATGGATCTGAATCCTGGCGCCGGTCGCGTCGCCGGAATCATCGGTACCGGCAAGTCCATCAAGCGGCACTTCCGGAAAGTCACTGACCACGTCATCCAGCCCGGCTGCAAGTCGAGTCGGGCGGGGAGTCGTCTTGTCACCATTCATGCCACGTTTTGCCACCGCGTCATCGGACTGGCGATTGATCTCTGCCGTGACCTTCATTTCGGGCAACCAGCGTTCCGTGTCCATCGTGGAAAAATAGCCGTTGATGGAAGAAACGAGAGCCGCAATCTCCGGCGAAGATTCAGCGGAGTCCTTTGTTGTCAGAGTCGGGGCGGCGTTCAGCAGATTGGAGCCGGACTTTAGCTCCACCGTTCCATCTTCAATTGTGATTCGAAATGGAAATCGCTTAGTCGTTTTGGCAGTATCTGATTCGCCGAAGAGTTCCGTCAGAGTGCGGTCAATATTCGTGCCGTTATCATCGGCAATCAGGCGGACATGGGGGGACTTAAGTACTAAACCTGTCCCGCGGCCTGCATTCAGAACGATCCGCCAGAGCGGCTCAGTGGTTGTTGTTTTTTCGATCTCACACATTAATGGTGCCTCAGCGGCAGATTGATCTTTTGACACACTGCTGAGATCGCGAATGCTGAGACCGGTGATTTCGACCGGCGTCCACCAATGGACCTGAAGCTTCTGAAAGGAAACGGCCTGGCCGATTTTTGGCTGCAATTTTTTGAGAATCGTTGGTCCCTGGCCGCTCATTGAAATCACGCTCGGCGCGGCCGCGACTGCCACAGCGGTCAGAAACATCAGCTTCATCAGCCAATGTGATTTGCGAGGGGCTTTGGTGGGGCGTGGTTTAGACTCCGGCGACTCTTCACCTGAGGCGTTAT
>CAIJTV010000877.1:0-5060 GCA_903823635.1 uncultured Planctomycetaceae bacterium | reverse complement strand
TATCCCGGGAATCGGCAATTTCCTCCGTCGCACAAGTCTGGACGAGCTTCCTCAGGTATTAAACGTGCTCATCGGAGAAATGAGCCTTGTCGGTCCGCGGCCAATATATACCGATATTGAAATTGAAAAATTTCATGACCACTATCCGCTTTATCTCAGAGTTCGTCCGGGACTGACCGGGATTTGGCAGGTCTCGGGACGCAACAACACGAGCTATGAAGATCGTGTCAGGTTGGACTGTTATTATGTGCGAAACTGGTCACTTTGGCTGGATTACTTTATCTTGCTGAGAACAATCCGAACCGTACTGTTTCGCGAAGGCAGTTATTAGTCCTTTCATGCCGGGGGCGGATGTCTTTTCGGTTCGTGAAAGCAATTGGGCCAACAGAGATTGCTCGTACTGATGGCGAGGCAAGTTTCTCCGGGCACAAGGAAATCGCGGTTCCGATCATTGCTGGCTTGTGCGAGTCGGACGGAATTGTGTGATTGATCCGGACCGGAATTTCATCTGTTTCTGCGTGGAGGCAATGAAGATCCACCGGGATGAAACATCGTCAATCTTAGCTTTCCGTTTTCCGGCACCTCATTCAATCCCATCCCGGGACCATGAAAACACTGACTGGCAGTTAACGCCGAACTAGCCTGCCGCATTTTGAATCTCAGCACGTGCCCAGTTGACGGCTGAGTTGTGTCCCGGAGGTTGGCTAAGATCTGGCTACTGCAGATTTCCAACGTCACGGTCAAGCACTTGCTTTTCTATGCTGGTACTGGTGGCTTCGTCCTGAAATTCAACATGATCAGTGGCATGGTCGATCAGCCGAAACTGCTGATCAGAGCCGGCCTCGCAATGTGTTGCCCGGTCGGCAGTTCAGGTGCCGGCAAAGAATAGTGTGGTTTCGATTTCTCGTGAGTAACTTGTGTTCACGTTGTTGTCCTGCGGTTTCCCAAACCAACCAGCTTTCAGGTCGTGAGAGACTGCCACCGGAAATTTGAATCACGAGGCCATCAGGAGATCGAGGATTGAGTTTGAAACTGCAGCAACAAAAATTATCATTCGGGAAGTAATACCTTGCCTGCCCGGATTCCGCATTCTTCCTAAGATGCAGTGGCAACTTTCGACGCGGAGAATCACCGAGATTCATAGGCAAAAGTATCGACTTGATGATTTTGGAAATGTTGGTTTGGCGAGACAAGCAGATTTCGAGTGTCAGCTTTCCGTTAGGTTTGCGAAGCGTGAGACAGAAAAAAGAGAAGAGTTGGTTGGGTTCTTCCGAAGATAAGTAGACGATTGGTAATTTTTACGGCCAGAGGTAGAAAACATGGAAACTCATCGGAGTACTGACTTATCTGCCGGTGTGGTCGTGTTTGGAATTGTGATGACAGCCTCGTCGTACGCGATGAAGCCGATTCTTGACTCGCGAGTTTGGCCGATTTGGCTGGGCCTTGGGCTGCTTTTTCTGCTGTTTCCTGCTGCCCTTAGAGTATTGTCCTCCGGTTTTCACTGGCGATCTGTGGCCGTCTATCTGTCACTCGTCGGTACGATCGAACTGCTGAACCTGATGAATCTTGCTGATCCGCTTGAATTCAGAATGTTGATGCATCGCTACATCTGCTACGCAATTTGTGCTGCAGGTATCGTGTATGGGTATGAATCCATGGACGATTTGCGAGAGTTTCCCGGGCTTGCCCACGTCCTGACGGCAGGGTTTTCGATTGTGGTCGCAGGCACCTGGTTGAGGTCTGCTGGTGCTGCGGTTGCGGGGGTTCGATTCGTTGGTGACTCTGAAATGCTCACCCCTGTAGGAGTGGGTTATACGTTCGGAGTTATGGCGTGTGTGTCGGCCGCTTTTATGCTAACCGAACAGCGTTTAATCTTTCGTGCGTTGCATCTCGTCGCCTACTGCGCCTGTGTGCTGGCGATCCTGTCAACGGGTTCACGCGGGTCCGCAGTTTTTTCCTTGCTCATTGTTGCCGCGGGCATTGTGATCCGACTACGTTCATTTGAGGATGGACTGCGTTACAGCTTGTTGTTTATAGCACTGTTAATGGTGTTTGGGGGCGTGGTGATGACCAATTCCTACGCCAGAAGTCAAATGGACCTCATGCTGATGCGATTTGAGTTTATTTCCAGAGGCAGTGTCGACTTATCCATCGTTGAAAGAACTGACAAGCAGTTGTATTACTATCGAGCCATTGATTCGTGGATTCTGACTGGGTTGCGAGAATACGATTTCAATTATCCTCACAACATTTTTTTTGAGTGCCTGTTGAGATTCGGAATCGTTGGGTTCGGTCTGATTGCCGCGGTTCTGTTCAGCGCTTACAGGGCTTTCAGAAATCTTCGGATTTCATTTTCCAGCCCCGTTGTGTGGGTGATCTCCAGTGTGGGCTTCTTCTCACTTTTGATTGTTCAGGTGAATCTGATGCTTGAACACGCAAGATGGCTTTGGTTGTTTGTTGGATATTGGGGAGTCAAGGAAGTTCAGCAAATGCGTTTTGGTCGCATGGAGCATTCATATTATCGTGCGGACGATGAGGATGAAGAAATCACTTCTCCTTTCGGTGAACTCAGCGCTGGTCGGTCGTTAGAAAATGCCTGATGTCAATAGGGTCAACGAACTCCCCTTCAATCCATTTCGCTGTGATCAGAATCGTGAAGCTCGGCTGCAGATTGTTGCCAGAGCAGCTATGTTTTCACTGGTCCGTGTAAATGGCAGTTCCAGAATCGTAGCATTGTGGAACTGCTGCACGGGAGTGTTCTCTCTGCTTTTCGTTTCACCGTTAGCCTCCCACATGGTCGTGCTTCGGATCAGAACGTCTACCCATCCTGTCCGCAACACTGGGCAGATATCGCTAATGTCGCGTTGGAAAAAGTATCTGGAACTTTGAAGGCGGCAGTTAAGCACGGCGAGTCTGAGCCGCCGGAGTTCCAGGCACCGATTGCCACCGGCTCTTTGGCGTGTTCTGTCCCCGTGATTCAGAAGGTTATCTCGGAGTTGTTGATTGTCACGTTACGGTCATGACTGATGACAAGATGATAATGTGTGAAGATATTTTATTCGGCCCATAGTGTGAACCATGCGAATTCATCTGATTAGTAACTTGTATTCTCCGGACGAACTTGCAGGAGCTTCGCTGTTCACCGACCTGGCCTATTATCTTCGAGATGCTGGTCATGACGTGCGTGTCACAACGACATTCTCGTACTATCCTTCATGGCGTTTGAGGGACGAAGACCGAGATGTTCCCATGCGCGAAGAGATTGTTGGCGGGATCCCGGTGCGCAGGGTCGCGATGTACGTTCCAGCGAAGCCCACCGGGCTGGGACGAATGCGTTCCGATCTCAGCTTCTTTTGGGCCTTGCTGCGTGCCGGTAAGTTTCCTGACTGGCGTCCGGATGTGATTGTGACGGCACTTCCAATGCTGTCGCAGTGTCTCGTGCAGAGATTTCAGCACATTCTTCGACGCATTCCCCGGCTGATTATCGTGCAGGACTTTGCCGTCGACGCGGCCCTTGAGTTGGGGATCCTGCGATTACCGGGAGTTGCGTGGATCCTGCGCGGCGTGCAGCGATGGGCTCTGCGGTCTGCTTCGACCATTACCACGATCAGTCCGCTGATGCTGACTAAACTTCAGAAGGAGATCGGCACTGGTCGCCGGACCCTGATGGTTCCGAACTGGATCCACAAAAGCCTGCAGGACGAAATCAACTCTCAAAACCAATCGCCTCCTGCCCGTCTTCCATCGACGCTGTTTTATTCCGGAAACCTGGGAGTGAAGCAGGGACTTCCGGACTTCCTGGGGCAGTTTGCAGATTCATCCGGAGTTGATTCCGGCTGGAATATTGAGATCTGCGGAGGTGGCGCGGAGAAGGACCGCCTCAAGGCGATGCTTGATTCGCAGCGAGGAATTGCGCTGGGGCCGGTGCTCGATGAACCCTCGTATGTTTCAAAACTGCTGTCCTCAACCGCATGTCTCATTACGCAGCGGCCAGGAATTGGTGCAAACTTCCTGCCTTCGAAACTTTTGCCGGCACTTGCCACTGCGACCCCGGTGCTCGCTGTCTGTGACCGTTCAAGCCCTTTGGCCAACGAAGTCATCGAAGGTCGGTTTGGTCTTGTCGTCGCCCCGGGGAACCCTGAGGCGTTAGCGGAAAGTCTCGAGATGTTGAGATCACCCACGTTGCGTGAAGAATTCAGTGTGAATGCAAAGGCACGGGCTGCAATCTACCATCGCGAACGAGTTCTCGGGACGTTCGATCAGGAACTGCGGAATCTGAGTCGCGTCAAGACAGCGTAGCGGATGAACAAACCATAAAGACTCCCGCTCATTACTTCTTGAGCACTCGACGTCTTGATTCAACCCGAAGACCAGGCTCCTCCAACGCTCACGAAATGGGTGCCCTGCCGCCACTTCGTGCTCGATGGGTCGCACGAGCGGAATTCAATCCAATAATCTCACTCGGCAAACGGGACCGTTCACTGGCGACAGAGAACGTCCACGGGTGTTGGATCGCTGAGCATTTTTTGCCGACGGTTTTTAGCGTAACTTGCAGCGCACCCTGGGTAACGAGCAATTTTGCTCCATATCCTGCTCTTATGAAGCTGATTTGACGAAGCAGTTTTGTGATATGGTTCATTCGGAACATTGATTGGTCTGCGAGGTGAAGGTGGACAGAATAGATCTTTCGCCGGCCGTTCATATTCCGTTGGAATGAATTGCCACTGAGCGAGGCGAGTTCAGAATCAGGTATTGGCATAGAGACGCCCGCAATGGTAACTTTCAGGATCCGAGAGTTGGCAGGACGGTCTTCATCAGCAGAGGGAAGATTCAGAAATGTTTCCTGGAATCACCGGATGGGCTATCAGTCTGGGCATTATTTTCGTCGTCTGGATTGTACTGTTCGTGCGACGCGGCCCGGCTGAAGCACTGGCTCCGGCATTGTTGCTTAGCATGGCGTTCCCTGTTTGGCTGAAGCTGACAGTGTTCGATGTCCCTTTTGGTGTACGGACCGCGACTGCCGCCCTGACCATGCTGGCATTTGCTGTTCATCCACGCGG
>CAIJTV010000876.1:0-2545 GCA_903823635.1 uncultured Planctomycetaceae bacterium | reverse complement strand
CGCAGATCTTCTGCCTTCTGCACCAGTGATAAATGCTCAAGCGGCAAATCGACATTCCAGGCATTCGTGACCCAGTGAATATGCGTGTCACCGCTGATCCAGCCGTCCGCTTTCATGTCGACAAATCGCTTCGATGACAGAGTGAGCTCCCGAGTCTCTCCAGGAGCCAGATTAATCGATTCGCTTGCCAGTGAATGTTCGAAGCCACGTTCCAGAGTCACAATCGTTCGTCCCGGCGGAACTTCAATTTCGAACGTTCCATCTGCGTAGAAGAAAGGCACGCCGTAAGAACGAGGCACAGTAGACTGCAGAACGGGCTTCTCCAGAAACGACTTGTTGGCGGCAAACGGTCCGGCGTGCCGATATTGATGATCACTTCCTTCAACCCACACACGTCCCGGCGTGGCTTTGTTGAAATCACCATCAATGAGTCGGCCACGAATCTTTGCAGGCTCGGCAACCTGAATGGGAAGCGAAAAATTGTGAGTCGCTTCACCTGCGTTTGCTGTCACAGTTACCGTCACAACTGGCAAATCCCCCGTCAGCATCAATGGAAACCACTGCGATTTTCCTGGCAGCACTGTCCAGGGCACTGCGTTCTGATTCTGTCCTCCAATGGCCAGCGTCAAGTTCGCCGCTGCCGAATCTGTGTTGAGGATCTCGACAATCACAACTCGCGAGAGTCCCCTGGCAACTTCAATCGCGGGGACATCCATCGCGGGTTTGAGTCCTGACTTCGACCATTCCAACGAAACCACTCGATGTCGTTCTCGCAGCTTTGCCTGCAGCGATCTTCTCTCCGCCACAAGCGTCCTTAGTGAGGGAGCCTGCGGAAGCTGCGTGGCCGTCTGCAACTCCACCAACGCCTGCTGAATCGTCTCCTGCTGTAACGGCGAGGCACATCGACTCGCGAGCCAGCTCAAACTTTCGAACTGAAAGTAAGCCACTTGCCGATCAACTTCGGAAACAGGATCGGCCGGCTCTTTTTCCTGAGGTTCACCTCCCTGCCCAGACGCCGATCCATTTGGTTTGGATTCAGGAGGATGAGCTCTTGCCGCCTCTGGATCTGAAGCAGCCATCAGCCCGGCCATGAACATCACCGCAACAGCACAAATAGCTCTCATTAAGTGACTTCCTTTACCACACAACGAAACACATGGTTCAGTCGTCGGTTGCGGCCTTTGAAATGACAGGTCATACGCTCGTGATCAAATCAGAGCCATACCGGCCTGTTGCATGCAGAGAGCACTCGCGTGCATGATGGTTCCTTCGAAGCGTCCTGGCAAGCATCATGCACGACAACCACGACACTTCATTGAGACCACCAGTTAGCATTCGCGGCACAGCACTCGCTTCCCAGATGATTGAGAAACTCTTCCCTACGACCACCTTCGTACGCAGCCTCCACTCATACTCATTCGCAATCATCGACGCTGAACAATAACAACCATTCATCGTGTCTGCGGATAACCATAAGCAGCGAACGGCTGACCGAAAAGTTGCGTCGGTCTCACCGAAGCGGCTTGGAGCGTCGTGTTGCCACGGTCGAAATTCTCAAACGATTCCTTTTCAACTCCCCAAAGAACCCGACTATTGTAGTGTCGCTTACATACGCGAACTTATTTTCTGCCGCGGCTGCTTTCGCATGTCATCGACTTTGCCTTAATTCATTCCAATGGCGCGGAGAAAGTATTCGATGGCTTGCATCGATGACTGGGTAGCGATGTTCTGTCGCCAACCTCGTGATTTCTCCGCCACGGTGATGCAGCCTCAGCTACGTACCTGTTCGAGGATACGGAAGTATGTCAACATGAATCCATTTGTAACGACACTTCTGTTTCCGGTTAATTATTGATGGATTTTGCTGATAGAGATCTTGAGGCGATGCCACAGAACCGCAGAACTGTTACGCTTCAGTGACGCGCTTTCTGATCAGCTCAACCCTGAGCGATTCTCCCTAAGTGACAGCTCGCCGAGTAAATCATGCAAATCGCCACTAGTTCCGCCCGGCTTCTTTTTTATTGCACGATCGCTGTCGTCGTCTGTGGCGGGCCTAAGAGAACCGTTAGTGCTGAGAATGTTGCCTTCTGGGAGTTTTCACATGACATGCAGGGATGGAAGGCAAATTCTCTCGTAGTTGATGCTCGACACTCTGGGGACGGTTTGATCATGAAGGTTGAGTCTCCCGATCCATTCCTGACAAGTCCCAGAGTGGACTGTCCGACCGGCCAGTTCGTCACTGTCTCAATGCGGATGAGATCGACCGGCAGCAAGACAGGCCAGATTTATTTTGGCCGGTCATTCACGGAAACAAATAGTCGCAGTTTCGAAGTCATCAACGATGACATGTGGCATGAGTACCAAATCACGTTTCCATCATCGGGGCCTGGGACGCGTCTGCGTTTTGATCCGGGCAGTACGGCCGGCACAGTGACGCTGGCATGGATACGAGTCGATTCGCACATTGAGTTACCACCGGAGAAATGGGCGGCTCCTCAAGAATTGCGACATAAAAAGATGATTGGTGGCGGTCTCTATACAGTCT
>CAIJTV010000875.1:0-2238 GCA_903823635.1 uncultured Planctomycetaceae bacterium | reverse complement strand
TGGCTCAAATTGAAGACAATCAAGCCAGGCTGGTTCAATCGTCAGCCAAGATTCATCGACAGCAAAAACTCTTCGTTCGACTTGGTGCGTTTCATTCGATTGATCAACAGTTCCATCGCCTCGGACGGATTCATCTCGTTGAGAACTCGACGAAGCACCCAAACCAGTTTCAGCTCATCTTCGTTCAGCAAAAGCTCTTCGCGGCGAGTTCCCGAGCGATTCACGTCGATCGCCGGCCAGATTCGTTTTTCCACGAGCCGACGATCCAGGTGAAGTTCAGTATTGCCGGTGCCTTTGAACTCTTCAAAGATCACTTCATCCATGCGACTTCCGGTATCCACCAGAGCCGTTGCGATGATCGTCAGGCTGCCGCCCTCTTCGACACAGCGAGCGGCCCCGAAGAATCGCTTGGGATGTTGCAGAGCATTCGCGTCAACACCGCCCGAAAGCGTCTTGCCGGAGTTTGGGATTTCCGTGTTCCAGGCACGCGCAAGGCGAGTAATACTGTCCAGGAAAATGATCACATCCTGGCCATATTCGACCATGCGTTTGGCTTTTTCGATGACCATCTCGGCCACTTGGATATGCCGCGACGTGGATTCATCGAACGTGCTGCTGACGACTTCGCAATTGCGACCTTTCAGCTTCCGCTCCATGTCGGTCACTTCTTCCGGTCGCTCGTCAATCAACAGCACGATCACGTAGGCGTCCGGATGATTCTGCAGAGTCGCCTTCGCCATCTGCTGCAGCAGCACAGTCTTCCCGGCGCGAGGAGGCGACACGATGAGACCTCGCTGCCCAAGGCCGATTGGTGCAATCAGATCGACCACGCGAGTACTCATGAATTCCGCGTTGTCGGCGAGTCGCAGACGCTGTTCGGGATGCAGCGGGGTCAGGTCATCAAAGAAGACTTTGTTCGTCAGCAGGTTCGGGTCTTCGCCATTGATCGCAGCGACTCGCAGCAACGCGAAGTAGCGTTCGTTTTCCTTCGGCGGACGAATCTGCCCGGCGACCGTGGCCCCCGTACGCAAACCGAAACGACGAATCTGACTGGGGCTGACATAGATATCATCGGGGCAAGGCAGATAGTGATAATCGGGACTGCGGAGAAATCCAAAACCGTCCGGCAGAATCTCCAGCGTGCCTTCGCCGAACATCAGACCGTGCATCCGAGTTCGTTCTTTGAGGATCTTGAAAATCAGATCCTGTTTTTTGAGCCCGTGGTACTCAGTCAGCTTTTCCTGTTCCGCGATCGCCAGCAGATCCTTCATCGACATTCGCTGAAGTTCAGCGATATTGATCTCATTGCCCTCCGGCGGAGCGAAGGTTTCGGAAACCGGTTTTTCGACTTCGTCGGCAACTGAATTCTCGTCAGATCGCGGCGAGTCAGAACGGCGAAGAAGGCGAGGGTTTCCCGGGGGGCGTGATTCGTCAGGGCGTGGTGTTCGAGAAGACATGGCCGCTTCGGGCCTCCAGACAGGCAGTTTTGGAAGGTGGACCGGCAAAACAAAGAAGGGAGAGATCTTGTGACAGTTCAAACGCCGGTAAGGTTTGAACATGTCGCCGTGGTGTCGAGGAGTGTCGAACAGCTCTGACAGAGGCCTGCGGAGAATTCCGTTCGACAACTTCAGATTTCACGGATCAGGATCTACGATGGGAATCAAAAAACAAAGAATTATCAGAGAAATACAGAGTTGGGAAACTTTTTCGTACGCGGCAAAAATTGAGGCTATGGCCTGAACGATGCGTCTCGCAAAAACCAGGCCTCATTTTGTACCGTGCAAAGAACTGTCATCAGCAATGATCTTCATCAAAGCTTGTTCCATCTGGTGAGCAGCCACGGAGATGTCTCCGGAGTTGTCCACGCAGAAATCAGATCTTCGCCGTTTCTCCTCAAGACTCAGTTGCGAGGCCTCTCGCCGCTGAAGCTCTTCGGCCGACCAGCCTCGTGTCTCAGCGACTCGTTTTCGCCGCTGCTCAAGAGACGTGTCAATAAAAATGACGGCGTTACATTCGTCTGCCCAGCCCGCTTCCAGCAGCAGAGCAGCATCCAGAATAATGGCATCCGCATCCTGCGGGGCCGAATTGATTTGACGACGAATCTCCGCACGAATGGCCGGATGCACGATCGCGTTCAGTTGCTGTCGCTTCTCTTGTTTTTCAGAGGAATCACCAAAAACCTGAGCCGCCAGATTAGGCCGGCTGATGTTTCCGGAAGAATCCAGAACCTGAGTTCCA
>CAIJTV010000874.1:0-3490 GCA_903823635.1 uncultured Planctomycetaceae bacterium | reverse complement strand
GGCGGTGGCGCGGAGACAATTATTCCGGCAGATTCGCTGATAGCTCAATGGCAGGCCGCGACCGATGCTGAGATGAAGAAACAACTGGCCGACAAGGTTCAGGCGTTGCTCACCGCGGGCCCTGGAGAAATCGCTGCTGATGCCCCGGACGCCGTGCTGTATCGACAGCTCACGTCGGCGAATGGACCATTGTTTTCGGCTGTTCGCAAAGAGCTGCTAAGTGGCAAAGCATCTGATCATTCACCGACGCCAGTCGACAACGTTGATGCATCATTGCTGGCCGGCTTGGATCCTGCGTTGTTCGGAATGCATCCCAACGGAACTGCGATCGCGGCCGAGAATCTTTGTGTGCAGGCACCGTCGGTGATTGAAGTTGTGATTCCAGCGGACTTTGTCGAAGGTTGTGAATTCGTCGCAACCACAACATTGCATCCGGAGACCGGTGCGGAAGGCACTGTGCAATTGCAGGTTCTGACTGCGAAACCAGAGAAGCTTTCCAGTCTTGCGGCGAGTGCATCCACGATCAAAGGCGGGAAGGCAACATGGTCTGACGGCGATAAGCCGGTCAGCCACGATACACCAATTCTGGTTGCAGAAAACAGCGCGGCCCGAGAACGATTGTTGAAAGAATTTGACGACTTCCGCAGTTTGTTTCCGGCTGCTCTTTGCTACACCAAGATTGTGCCGGTCGATGAAGTGGTCACTCTGACGTTGTACTATCGCGAAGATGATCAACTGAAGCGTCTGATGCTGAACGACGCAGAGACCGCTGAACTGGACCGTCTGTGGGACGAGATGCATTTCGTGAGTCAGGATGCACTGGCTCTGGTCGACGCGTATGATCAGCTTTGGCAGTTTGCAACTCAGGACGCTGACCCCAGCGCGTTTACTCCGATGCGTGACGGCATTGTGGAACGTGCGGAGCAGTTCAAGGCGCTGCTGAAGGAAACAGAGCCGGTTCACGTGCAGGCCGTTCTGGACTTCGCAGTGAAAGCTTGGCGACGTCCGATCACGGACGCGGAAGCCGGGCAGTTTCAAAGTCTTTATCAGAAGCTTCGAGAGCAGGAACTTTCGCACGACGCGGCTGTTCGCATGTTGCTGGCACGAGTTCTCGTGACTCCGGCCTTCCTGTATCGCGGCGAGCATGCATTGCCCGGAACGAAAGCGACCTTTGTGAGTGATAAAGAACTGGCGACTCGGCTGAGTTATTTTCTGTGGTCTTCGCTTCCGGATCAGTCGCTGCGTGACGCGGTCGTCGCTGGAAATCTGCGGCAACCAGAAGTTTTGAAAAGTCAGGTGCAGCGGATGCTGTCGGACGAAAAGATGCGACGCATGGCGATCGAATTTGGTTGCCAGTGGCTGCACATTCGTGAGTTTGATCTGATGGATGAGAAGAGTGATCAGCATTATCCGGAGTTCAAGGATCTGCGAGCTGACATGTATGAAGAGTCGATTCGTTTCTTTGAAGACATGTTCCGCAATGATGGCTCAGTTCTGGATCTACTGAATGCGGATCATACGTTTGTGAACAACAAGCTGGCTCAGTTCTACGGGATTACGGATCTCAAAGGCGACGGTTGGCAGAAGGTCAGCGGAACTAAGAAAGTGGCTCGCGGAGGTATTCTGACAATGGCCGCGACCCTGGCCAAACAGTCGGGTGCGTCACGAACCAGTCCGATTTTGCGTGGCAACTGGGTGTCGGAGTTCCTGCTGGGCGAAAAGATGCCGCGGCCTCCGAAGGGCGTTCCGGTTCTTCCTGAAGAGGTGCCCGCTGAGCTGACCGAACGCCAGTTAATCGAACTCCATGGCAGCGATCCTGCGTGTGCGAAATGTCATCAGCGAATCGATGCCTTCGGGTTCGCACTTGAGCAATTCGACACGATTGGCCGCCTGCGTTCGAAAGACGCCGGTGGACATGAAATCGATGTGGTGGCTGTTTTGCCGGACGGAACGAAAGTCAGCGGCGTTGATGGGCTGCGAGATTACATCCTGAATGCTCGCCGAGATGACTTCCTGAGAACGTTCTGTAGGCGTCTGCTGGGTTACGGGCTTGGGCGATCGGTGCAACTGTCCGATGAGCCATTGATCGACGACATGATCCGGCGGTTGAAAGCCAACGATTATCGCTTTTCCGTGGCGATTGAGCCGATAGTTACCAGTCCTCAGTTCACGATGATCCGCGGTGCCGATACGGCGGCTGCGTCGTCAGAAGGCGAGTAGCGATTTTTCAGTAATGTGCTGCTGGATGTACGCCAACAACTTTAATGTTTTTTTGGAGACTGCCTTATTTTTTGGGGAACTGGTCACCGGTCGCCCTCACAGATCTTGATGCTTCGCCTTGCTGCCCGTTTTCCGTGACCCGAACCAGCGGCGATTTTTGATAGCAGAACTGTTGCGACCCCTATGACAGAGTTCTTAGCTGTGATTCATCCGGCCGATACGATCGATGAGATACTTTGACTCCGCACATTCGGTGTGGCACAACGGCATCTCAACAGCATCAAAAGGGTGATGAAGATGACACAGTCTGCGAAACTGATCAACGGTGGGCTCGCCCTGATTCTGATTTCTTCTTCCGGCTGTGCTGGTAACGGCTTGAGAAACATGTTTTCTCGCAATGAAACCGCGGGCTATAAGACCCTGGAAGAGCTGGAAGAAGAACGCCTCGCCGCGGAAAAGAATAGCGACGACGAATCCGGGCCACGATTTGCATCGTGGTTGCCGTTCGGCAAAAAGACCGCCGAGGAAACCGAATCCATCGCCGCAGCAGATGATGCGGTTGATGAATCCGAAGAATCCAAAAAGAGTGGATGGTGGAGGAACCCATTCCGCCGTCAGGAAACGATCGAAGCTGATCCATTCCTTGAGAACGAACTCCCTGCCGAAGTCGTGGTCGCGGGCAAAAAGGAAGCCAAAGCAAAAGCGGAAGAGGTCGCTTCTACTGCCAAAACCAAAGCGACAAAAGACGTCGGGGCCGTTAAAGATGAAGCCGTCAAGACTGTCAGTGCCACCACCGCGGAAGCGGGAGAAGAAGACGACTTGCTTGTCGAGAAGTTCGAAAAGCATTTCCAGCAGACGACAGAAAGCACCGTCAACGCTGCAGACGAAGGTTCGGACTTAATCGTCGCCGGAATCGGAGGAGCCGCTGCAGGTGCTTCGGCTGCGAAGAAGAAAGCAGCGACTTCAGTAGACAGCGTAAACAGCGCAGCGGATAAGAAGCTTGCAGAATTTGAAGAGTTGATGGCTGCAAAGAAATCGGCTGCAGCAAAATCTCGCAAAGAAGTGCCGCTTGAAGAAGAGTTCGAAGCCGCAGAAGACGCGGCCGATGATTTCGCGGAAAGCGTTGTGGAAGCGAGCAAGCCGGCAGAGAAGCAGGTTCGCAAGAGCGGCAAGCAGGCCGTTGCTTCTGTGGATGAATTTGACAGCCTGTTTGAAACGGTTGAGAAGCCAGTCGCCGCAAAGAAGCAAAAGACGGGAGCTGATCGAGCGT
>CAIJTV010000873.1:0-1565 GCA_903823635.1 uncultured Planctomycetaceae bacterium | reverse complement strand
GCCGATGGGACTCGCTTTAACGAAGTTGTCTCCGGAGCCGGCCCTCGCAGCACGCCGAGTGTAGCGAACGGTCGAGTCTATGCGCTCGGCGGAACAGGACTGCTGACATGCCTGAATGAAATGGATGGCACCGTCGTCTGGCAGAAGAATCTCGTCACCGATTTCGGGGCCCCGATTCCGATGTGGGGATTCTCCAGTTCACCGCTCATCCTTGAAGACAAGCTTATCATCTTCGCCGGCGGGCCAGGAAAGAACGGACTTCTCGCGATGGACTGTGCCACGGGCAACACGCTCTGGGGTTTCCCTTCGACGGACATGAACTACACCACGGCTCGCCCGATGACTTTGTGCGGCCAGTCGGTCGTCGTGTTCTGCGACAGTAAAGGAACGCATGCGATTGATCCGAAAGATGGTTCCGCTATCTGGACGTTCAAGCCGGAGCTGTGGAAAGGCCCGGCGATGGTGGATCCTCAGCAGATTGGTCCGGAAAGTCTGCTCGTCGGCCTTGGCGATGGCGTCGGCACAGCTCGACTGGAAGTCAGCAAGACCGAAGAGCGATGGACGGTGACGGAAGCATGGTCCTCGACCAAACTGCGTCCCTCGTTCAATGATAGTGTTGTGTTTGACAATGGCGTTTACGGTTTCAATCAGGCCATCTTCTCCTGCATTGACGCCACAACCGGCGAACGCAAATGGCAGGGCGGCCGTTACGGCTTTGGCCAGACGATTCTGCTGAAAAGGGCCGGCCAGATCCTCGTCGCTGCAGAAAACGGAGACCTCGTCCTGCTACAAGCCACGCCAGAAAAGGTGACAGAGCTTTCAAGACTGCCGATGCTCAACGACAAAACCTGGAACCATCCCATCGTCGCGGATAAGCGTCTGTTCCTTCGCAGCGGCAAGACTGCGGTTTGTTTGCAGTTGGCTGAGTGAAGGAGATAGTCGCGAAAGAGCGTCACAAAAAGGTGTAAGGAACCGAATACCACGGAAATCTCTGTAAGTCGTTACGAGCATTGCGCAGCACCTGTCTATTCAACGTTTGTGAAATCAACACCATGCTTGCCAGTCTCGTGGCTGTTCTGTGTCTCGCGATGTTGCTGACAGATCACTCGCCGATGCGACTCTTGCCAAACTTTTCCATCAGCCGCAGCGTTTCTTCGCTAACGTGGTGCTCGATACCTTCGCTGTCGATGGATGCGGTTCGCTCGCTGACTCCCAGAGCCAGCAGGAATTGATAGACGATTTCATGTCGACGCTGGGAAAACTGAGCAAGGCTGCGGCCTTTGTCAGTAAGGCTCACGGGAGCGTAGGGCTCTGTGTCAACATAGCCATCTCGCTTCATTCTGGCCACAGCGCGATTGACGGTCACGTGACTGACGGCAAATCGTTTGGCCAGATCTCGGACTCGGCATTCTCCCAGCCGTTCATGAAGCTCCGCAATCGCTTCCACGTAGTCCTGCGTCAGCTCGGTCGCGTGATCGCGACGAGTTCGCTCGTGGCCTTTGGTTCTGGTCTTTGTTTCTTTCACAAAAAAATCTCGTGGAGTTTTTCGATCTTTTCAAGGTAAT
>CAIJTV010000872.1:0-8121 GCA_903823635.1 uncultured Planctomycetaceae bacterium | reverse complement strand
CTTGACGCTTGTCCCGCTGGAAATAGCGTCCGCTCTGATGTTTCCCGCATTTGTCTCAGCGACCCGGGGGCTGGTATAGTTGTAGGCTCGGTAACCATAACCGTCGTCATATGATATTCCTGCCTCACCGACAGCGACGCGTTCTGCGGAAGCCCCCTGCATATTGCTCATTTTGCGGGAGCCAGAAATGATTCGCAGAGTTTCTGTGAGTTTCTCACCATACGTCAGCAACTCTTCGTCCACATGCAGGACTGGAAGTCGGTCAATCTTCGCAGCGTATCGATCAATCCAGCCCGCATCGCCTCCGGAATTGACCTTGGTTCGCTTTTTCAGATCAATGACCATCGAATCAACGGCGTGAAAATAAGCTTGCGAACACTTCGCTGTGGTCGCCTGAGAACTGTCCTCAATCTTTTCGTCCTTCAAACTGCTGAATTTTGTTGTCGGTAGTTCCATCAGCGTAAAGACACGACGCAGAGCATCATTGTCCAGTTCGCCGGCCATAATGATCGAGTTCCCCTTGACTGAGCAGCTCCATTTTTCAGTCCCAGGCAGGGAAAACTGTAGGTTTTCCATCGCGCCCAGTACAAGGCCTTTGGCGACGTCTTCCTTCAGCAAAACTGGCACGTTGAAGTCAATTCTTGCAACAGCCTGAACCTTCGTGTTAAACGTGAGGTTAAACACCAGCCCCTTGAGACTACTGATCAGCTCAACAGTTGAATCCAGGCTCTGACTATCGGCGATCTTTGATGCTTCCAGTCTGGCACGAACTCGATGAGGTTGGATGGCGTCAGCCGCATCAATGGCCATCACCACTTGCGCACCGTTGCCGGCGGAAGTCGTCAATGCTGCAAGGTAATAGGAGAGCATTTCAGGCCGTGTGGTTTTGCCATTTTCAGCCCAGCGTGCGATTGACTGTCGATTGGCCGGAGCCATCAGTCCAAGTGTTTGTGGGTCAAGTTCAATGAAGTACGCGTCGCTTGGAACCCACGCTGCCTTCACTCCCTGAATTTCATCGGCATATCCACCTTCGGCCCGAGCGATCAAGCTCATGGAGAAAGGCTCTTTCATGCCCATTACGGCGACTTCCCAGTTCTTGGCACATCCTCGGACCAGATCCAGCTGGGCAGCAATTGCGACCTTATCAGCTTCAGGAGGAAGGTACAGCGGACGATCTGCGTTGCCGTCGTTAAATCGACGAGCCCAGCCATTCGACTTCGCGATGGGTGATGCCAGAACGGCATCAACATCAATCAGCACCAATGAATTTGACCCCTGTGGTACTTTGCCCACAAGTGCTGGAAAATCAGAGGCGTCCGCCGTTGCCGCTGCAATTGCGAGTCCGGCTGTAAGCAATCGAATTGAGTGATTGAACACGATCAATTTCTTTCACGAAAGTAATGAATTGGCGTGGCGCATTGACACGGATGCATTCGCATGAGCCAAAGATAATGAACGCAACAGGCAACAAAGAATACGGTTTTTAAAAGCCTCCAGCAACCGGATCCTCGCTGGCACTTGCGAATCATCGATATTCACGGGCTGTCGCGAAGCCGAGACACGAACCTCACGCTTTGCGCAGTTTACTTCGTTGACGAAGAGCCATCGCTGCTTCGCGATTCATGGGGCTACGACCCATGGGGCCATCCGCCGAAGCATGCGCCGTCTACCCTTACGAAGGTTAAATCTCAACCCCCGCATTGTAAAAAAACCTTGCCAACCACCTGGATTGACCCACCACAAGCTTAAAAGAGCGGATTGAGGATCGAGCATCCGCTGTGAACGTTTCGACTACAGATGCCCAGGATGTTCGCATCGAGCACAGGGAGCAAGCGGGCGGGCTCCCCTTGCACTGGTTCCAACACGGAAAAAGGTTCGGGAGAAATAGACGACTCGCCGCGCCGGCAACAAAGGTTGCCTCTCAATGATTCTGGATTACTATCTGAGGCTGCCTGACTGGACGAGCCGGCACATTCGCAAAGATAAAGGTGGAAGCGATTCCGGCTGAGTGTGCTCGTATTCTGGGGCGTCTGGATTGTAATCCAGAAACGCGGGTGGAGTTCGTCAGGAATTTTTGGAAGCGTTTTCGCAACGAGGCCGGGCCTCCCCAATCCCGGCAGGACTTCCGCGCAACTCGCCGCACGTCTCGATCGTCGGCCCGGGCAACTTTCCGAACAAGGCGCAACGTAACATCAACGGGCCGCCAGGGTTATCAATTGCAGGTGGGTGGCCCTATGCGCTCATCACTTTCGAAATGCGACAAGAGACTCTCTGCTGATTGGCGTTCAGTTCTCTGCGGTCATGGTCCAGTGGGATGCTCCGAAAATCTCTCCTGTCCTCTTTCAATTTGCGAATGGCGTTTTCCCTGGTATCCTTGGCGGCCCTGCCGTATCCGATTTCGTCCTTCCCGCCTTCCGGAGTTGCCATGAGCATTCTCGGCCTGTTGTTTCTGATGCTGTGCGGTGGCGAGGCATTGGCGGATGAGCAATCTCAGGATGAGAAGCCATCCGAGCAGTTCACAAAGCAAGATCGTTCACGCGACGAATCGTTTCAATCTGAAGTCATGCCGCTGCTGAAACGTCACTGTATTAAGTGCCACGGAGTTTCTAAGAAGGAAGCAGGCCTGCAACTGCATTCGGCGGTAAGAATCTTCCAGGGAGGTGAATCCGGTGCGGTGGTGATCCCGGGGCATGCGGAAACAAGCTCACTTCTGACTCGAGTTCAGAAGAATGAAATGCCCCCGGAGAATCCTCTTTCAGACTCTGAAAAGCAGATTCTGGAACGCTGGATTGCTGACGGGGCCCCGGGACTTCCGGTGAACGAGGCTGAAGCCGAATCCATGAAGCGGGATGAGCACTGGGCGTTTACTCGGTTGCAGCCTGCAGAGCCACCGCATGTTGGTCAGTCAGAGATTTGTCGCACCCCGATCGATCAATTCATTCAGTTCGAACTGGAAAAGGTTGGTCTCCGAATCAGTCCTGCCGCCGATCGACGCACCTTGATTCGGCGCGTGAGTTTTATCCTGACGGGATTGCCGCCGACTCCGGCGGAAATTGAGAACTTCCTTGCTGACGAATCCGCCGAAGCATGGAGCAACATGGTCGAACGTTACCTGGGCTCCGAACAGTACGGTGTTCGTTGGGGACGGCATTGGCTTGATGCTGCCGGCTACGCGGACTCCAATGGCTACTTCAATGCCGACTCCGATCGGCCGCTGGCCTGGAAGTATCGTGACTATGTCGTCCGATCGATCAACGCCGACAAGCCGTTTGATCAGTTTATTCGTGAGCAAATTGCGGGCGATGAATTGTCCGGATTCGATCCTGAGAAACATCGCAAAGCCGCTACCCCGGAGATGATCGATCAGCTCATTGCGACTCACTATCTGCGAAACGGCCAGGACGGGACCGGCGAAAGCGATGGCAATCCGGATGAAGTTCGCATCGACCGCTACACGGCCCTGGAGTCTTCTCAGCAGATCATCGCGTCGTCTTTGCTGGGCCTCACATTTCAATGTGCCAAATGTCATGATCACAAGTTTGAGCCGTTGACGCAGAAGGACTTTTATCAATTTCAGTCCGTGCTTTTTCCGACCTATAACCATGAAAAATGGGTGAAGCCCAACGATCGATTTGTCTACGCAAATCCTCCAGGCGTTTACGACGCATGGGAGAAGCAAATTACTGACGCCAAAGAACGGCTCGCTGTTCTGCAGAATGATCTGCGCGACTGGTCGACGAAGAATCGCCTGCCGGAGCTTGTTCGATTCTCGGATGATTTTTCCAGCGGCGATCGCCTGAACGAAAACTGGAGCTCCACAATTACGGGCGACGATGGCCCGGCCGGAGTCTCCACGGTCAATCTGCTAACAGCCGCTCCAGCGAACCTGAATGATCAGCCACTACCGGCCGCATTGAGCTCCAACGGTCTGCTACAGATCGTCGAAGGCGGCGCGACTGGCGATAAATGGCTGGCGACGAAACAAAAATTCGACTGGACTCCGGATGTCGAAGGTCAGTGGATTCAGGTCACCTTTTCGCTGGTCGACACAAAGGTGCGAGACGACGAGAAGCCAGCAGAGCGAATTGCCTACGGGATCGCTCTGCACGATTTCAACAATAACAGCACTGTGGCCGGTGGCAATATTCTGATCGACGGCAACCCGGCTGGCGGAGCTTCTGTGCATGTCGATTATCCAGGCCCGTCGTCGACTCACGCCGGAAATATCGGCAGTGCAGGGTATGTGGCCGGAAAGTCATATGGTGTCCGTATCACTCATGGGGCGAATCGCAAGTTTCAGCTCCAACACCTCATCGATGGTCTACCGGAAGGCAAGACCGTCGAACTGGCGGAAGTGGATCTTCCAGATGGTTGCTTCGCATTTGGTCTGTGCTGCAATCGCAGTTTTCAGGTCGACAATGTTCTGGTCGAAGCTTCGTTCGCCATCGATTCTCCATCACCGAGTGCCCCTGCTGTGGCGGAGTTCCTGGCAGAACTCAAAAAGCGTCAGGATGAAATCAAAACCGTCGCCGATGAGATCCCCAAACTGCAGGCACAGGAACCCGGTCGCATTGCCTGGCAGACCGATACGGAGCCTTCTCCGCCCGACGTATTTCTGCTTGATCGCGGTGAATACTCTCACCCCAAAGACAAAGTATCGCCTGCGCCGGTCTCAGCGTTGAATGATGAAAACAATCCGTTTGAGATCAATGCCCCCTTGAACGGATTCCCTTCGTCAGGCCGTCGTCTGGCCTGGGCCAACTGGGTGACGAAGCCTGGTTCTCGAGCAGCCTCGTTGATGGCTCGTGTGCAGGTCAATCGAGTCTGGCAGCAATACTTCGGCACTGGTCTGGTCAGCACTCCGGAGAATCTCGGCATGAGCGGTGCAGAGCCGACCCATCCGGCACTGCTCGACTGGCTCGCTCAGGAATACATTCGCTCCGGATGGAGTCTGAAATCACTGCATCGTCTGATTCTGCAGTCGGCCGTGTTTCAGCAAACCAGCTTTGCGAATAACGACGGGACTTCGGCTGATCCGTACAACAAGCTGCTGTGGAGATTTCCGATTCGTCGCCTGGACGCGGAGGCCGTGCGAGATTCGCAGCTGGCCATCAGTGGCGATCTTGATATGTCGCTGGCTGGCCCGTACGTCGCGACAACTCGAAACGGAGCTGCTGAAGTACTGGTTCCAGAAAACAATCCCGGGGCGTTTCGTCGTTCAATTTATCTGCAACAACGACGCAGTCAGGGGCTGAGTCTGCTAAATGTTTTCGACGCGCCGATGATGGTTGTGAATTGTACTCGCCGGCCGGTAACGACAATGCCTCTGCAGTCGCTGACGCTGTTGAATTCCGAATTCGCCGTTCGCCGAGGTCACAGTTTTGCGAAACGCATTCTGAGCGAAGCTGAGAAGTCAGATGAAGACCATATTCGGCAGGCGTTTGTACTGGCGACGGGCTCTCCATGTGAAGACGACATCGCTCAGGAATCGCTGGCCTTTATCAAGCAGCAGCAGGAACTTTATGCCGAGTCATCCGACAGTCAGCACAAAGCCTGGTCCGATTTCTGCCAGCTTTTGCTGGCCAGTAACGGGTGTTTGTATTTGGAATAAAGTTGAACAGATTGACGGCTGCCGCTGGAAGACAAATGACTTACGACGGAACCGACACGATGTCCAACAGAGTTTTGAGAACCTGTGAGGCTCGTTGGCGATGGCCTTCCTTCAGGATGCCGCGACACACAATTCTATGAGCCAGCACGGGGATGACAATCTGCTTGATATCATCGGGAATCACGTAATTGCGTCCCTCGCAAAACGCCACCGCCTGAGCAGCTCGGTACAACGTCAGAGTTCCGCGAGTGCTCACGCCAAGTGTCAGTTCGTTGTGAGATCGCGTCCGGACAGACAACTCCAGCATGTATTCAGCCAGTGACGTATCCACGATGACGGCCTGAACCTGTTTCTGAAGCTGCAAAACTTCGTCGGCATTCGTCACCGCATTTAAAGACTCAACAGGTTGGCCGGTGCGATGCTTCTGCAGAATCTCCAGCTCGGACTTGCGGTCCGGATAACCCACACTCAGGCACATCATGAATCGATCGAGCTGATTCTCCGGCAGTGGATAGGTGCCCTCAAACTCATAGGGATTCTGAGTCGCGATGACCAGAAATGGTTCCTGTAACTTATGAGTAATCCCATCAACGGACACCTGCCGTTCGCTCATCGCCTCCAACAATGCACTCTGGTTCCTGGGCGTGGTCCGATTGATTTCGTCAGCCAACAGAATATTCGTGAAGATTGGGCCCGGACGGAATTCAAAATCGCTTGTACCGGGACGATACACACTGGAACCAAGAATGTCGCTTGGCAACAGGTCGGGCGTAAACTGCATGCGGACAAACTTGCAGCCCAGGGTTTTCGAGAGGGCTCGAGCCAGAGACGTTTTCCCCAGGCCCGGAGCATCTTCCAGTAGAATGTGACCACCGGCCAACAGAGCGACGACGGACAGCTTGATGGTCTGCTGTTTTCCCAGCACCGCGTTTTCAACATTCGCAATGATGCGACGCACAACGTCATGACTCACAAACGGCTCCCAAAGGGCATGGCCCGTGTCTCAAGGCGCAGACCAAAAGCCAGGTTATGACCAGCCTGCTGCCGGATTTACTCCTGCACACAGTGTGGGTTGCGGGGCATAACGAAGTCGGCTCTGATGCAATCACCAATGATCACAGAGGGACTTCAGCGCCGGCGGGCTTGTAGTGGACTGCAGATTCACGCCTGCGATTCAGGCAGTATAGTGGCCAACTCGTTAAGGGACAGGATCACCGAGACCGTATTTAACAGACGCCCCCTCATAGTCCTTCATGGCCTGTGGCATCAGTTCGCGCAGAGCAGCGGCTCGTGTGGCGTCGGCGGGATGAGTTGACATCCACTCCATCGGTGCTGCCCCCTGCTTGCTGCCCGAAAAACGTTCCCAGAACGTCGGGGCTTCGGAGGGATCGTAACCGGCTTTTGCCATCAAGAGGACGCCGATATGGTCTGCTTCCAGCTCGTGCTTTCGGCTGTAAGGCAGGATCACGCCATACTCGGAGGCAACACCATACGCTGTCAGGACCATCTCCTGCTTCTTCGCATCCTGGTTCTGCATAACATAGCTGCCGAGTGTTTTACCGGCATTCTGAGCCGTCTGGTAGGTCATGCGTTCGCCGCCGTGCCGCGCAATCGCATGAGCAACCTCGTGAGACATTACGACGGCCAGTCCCGCTTCATTTTGACAGACCGGAAGAATGCCAGTGTAGATGGCCACCTTTCCGCCTGGCAGGCAGAACGCATTCTGTGTCTCGGATTCGATGACGTTAAATTCCCATTTGAAGTCGGGACGATTCGCCGCATCAGCAATTCGCTGGCCGACTCGACGAACCATCTCGGTTGCTTTTTCATTCTTCGTAACCGGCTCGGATTTCAGCACTTCCTGATAAGCCGTCAGGCCCATCTCATTTTCTTTTTCCACCGAAGTGACCAGAAGCTGCTTGCGGTTGGTCATGGGTACTGACTGACACCCAACTGATGACAACATCGCCGGCGTGGCAATACCCAGCGCGAGCATAGTCACGGCCACCACAGATTTGGCGGAGACGTTTTTCTGGGAATGAAGATTCATCGTTTTGCTTCCGGATCGTTTTGCTGTGCACGATGGACTTGCTCTTGCCAGAGCCTGGACGCGAAAGCAACGCTTTCGCCGATTAGACGCTGGAGTCCCTCAGCATGGACTCTACTCTGGTTCTTCCGGAGGGCTCAAGGTGGCTTGTGACCCTGCCTCGGCTCTGAAAAAGACAAGAACCTCCCAAATCTCCCAACATGTCGTTAACAAGGAACTGCAGCATTGAGAACCGGCGAAGTTGGCCGGATAATGCGTTTTCATTGCGGCAAGATTTCTCTGGCCATTTCGATGTCCGCCGTTTTGTTCCTGGATCGATTCCGCAATGTCGCCCCCATCAGCTTCTGAGATTTCCCGGCATTCACTGCAATTGCAAAAACTCCTCGGGGCGATTTGGGTGTATCATCCGACGCAAAACCAGACAAGTCCCGTCGGCGGAGCGACGGGTGTACCGTACGCCCGT
>CAIJTV010000871.1:0-3217 GCA_903823635.1 uncultured Planctomycetaceae bacterium | reverse complement strand
TAAAGAGGTCCGTTGATCAGCCGCGTTGCTCCTGGCGTTCCCGCCGCCGGAAAATGAAACCGGTGATAATCGACCGGGCACAATCGCGACAGCAAGAGGCTACCTCCAGAATATTGATCGGCCAGTTTCTGGTCCTGCAACAAGTCCGACAGGCTGAACATTTCACCTTTCACAAACAAGCCGTCGCACTGTGAAAGATCCGGTACGCACAAATGGCGACCGTCCGCCGGAAACACGACGGACGCCGGGTCAGGATCGATTGGTCTCGCATCTGGCTTAAGTTCTCGAAAGAAGAACTCATTGAAGCTTGCGAAGTCATCCACCTTGCGCCGGAATTCGGATGGATCGAGTTCATACTGTTTGATGAACGGCGCAATTTTCTCTCGTGTCGAGGGCTGATCCATTCTCCAGCCATACCAATGAGAAAAGATCGCGCGCTTGACCAACGCGTGAAGTGACATGCGACCGGCCAAAGTTCCATAGGTCCAGCGCAGGGCTTTGTCGCCGTAGACTTTCTCCACGCAGGTGGAATTCTTGTAGCGGTCGAAATAAACGATGTCGTCCATGAGTTCACTTGTCATCAGAGCTGGAAAGCGGTCAGTCCGCTGAATGTTCCAAAAACTGACGACTGGTGTCATGTGTCAGCGATACAGAATTGCCAACTCCGACGTTCAATTCCAGCAAATTGCTCTATCCAATGATCTCTCGTCTCTGATTGACATAGTCCCAGACGACATAGCGATCCAGATCTTTGCCGGCCGTGAAGAAGACTCGCCCGCCGGTGCTTTCTGCCAATCGATGAGCAAACTGAACGTCTTCATGCGTCTGAGACCAGCTTGGCAGCAGGAAGATGTTGATCGTAATTCCTTCGCGTTTACACAGCATTCCTTCACGCTTTGTCGCTTCTTCCGTCAACGGATCCGGCGGGTAAAGCATGTAGAGCAAGCTGCCTTCAAAGTGCGCTGTTGGAAGTCCATCTGTGATCAGAATCACCTGACGGTTGGGAGTATCCTGCACCGACAGCATCTGACGAGCCAGCATCAGGCCATGCTGAATATTCGTAAAGTGCGGTGGAATATGCACCTCCGTGACATCGTCTCGACTCATGTCTGCGCGAAGGCGCACCACGGGAGTTGTGATGGTCGGAATCTTGGGCATCAACGAAATCAGTTCGCCGGGAGGCACCACTTTGGCAAACGTATGGACATCAATGAAACGCAGGAAGTCACCGGGATACTCCGATGAGATCAGACCATTCAGCGCCAGGGCCATGCGTTTGACGTTGATGTACTGACCGTCGTAGCGCATCGAGCCGCTCATATCCATCAGCACCATCGTGGCACATTTCGGATTGTTGCGAGTTCGGTGAATCTCGATGTCACGCTGATCCAATCGCAGAGGACGAGTATTCCCCTGACGCAGCATGGCGTTCATCAGCGTCGATGGAATGTCCATCTGGCCAACAGAATCGCCAAATTCATAAGGCTTGGTCCGCTGCATCTCGACAACGCCTTCGCCATCAATTGGTCCCTGATGCCGACCGGATCGTGACGCCTGCAGATTGCTGAAAATCGTTTGCAGCAGGCGTCCCTGAAACAGCTTGTAAGCCTTTGGAGATAATTGAACCCGGCCATCCTGATTCGCTAGTCCCTGATTCTCCATCATGTCCTTGAGGTACTTCTGCACTTGTTCCTGAAACTTGTTCAGATTCGCGATGGCTTCCGGATCCGCGAACTCGCTGAGGTCTTCAAGATCAATGATGGCCAGTTGAGCATTCTCTTTGGCGTTTTCGAGTTGCTTCAGAAGCTCGTCAATCTTCCGCAGCTCTTCAAGAATCTCGATCGCCTCGGGAACTGTCATCGATTCACGACCCGTGAACGGATACTTCGCCGCGAGATGGTCCACCTGATACTTGTCGCCTAACGTCTCCATCAGCCCGACGAGCTTGGAAGCAAAGTCCGGATCTGTCCTCTCGGCGCGATACCAGAGACTTTCCATGGGATAGATTTGCTCTTCCTTGACCGCCTGCCAGAACGATTTCGAATACTTGGCGGGCGGGCGACACTTTTTCGCATCATCAGCAAATTGCCGCAGAGCTTTCTTCTGTACCGTGTTTGTTTCGTAGGTGCTGAGAATCTTTTCCTTCCGCTCCTGCAACATGCGAATCAGAGCATCCAGGCTTGGCCCGAGTCCTGCGAACTGACCGGGATCGAGCTTGATCGCTTTCGCCAGTTCCTCCTCGGTGAACTCACGCATGGAGCCGTAGGTCAGCATGTGCTCAAACGCGGGGGAAACCAGATCGGGAGGCGGCGAACTCGGCGACGGAAACGATTTCGGATCATACTGCTGATAAGTATGAATGACGCCGCCGCGATGCCGATTCGGTGATTCGTTGGACTGAGTCATAATAAGCGGTTTCCGGCAGCCTTGATGTCGCCAGACCTGTCATGACAATGACAAGATCCGCACACCGAACTCTTTGATTATGTCCTCATCCGACTTGTTGGCAACCCACTTTTCGGCGCATTGGGGTGCTTGCGTTCAGGTAAAAGCCACCAAAATCGTTTAACGGCCAGCCGCAGGCGATAGTCGCTTCCTTCGCATTTTCCCTTTTCATGTCCGCTCACGCCGAGAGATAGAGCAATGATTTGCCCATCGCCTTGATGCTGGAGTTGTTCCAGGAAGATTTTGGCAGGATAGTTTTCGAGACGACCAAAAGTCGCAACACTTAGGCCGTTGAGTACATTCCGGCTGACTTACAGACCGGCTGATTCACAGACCGGCTGATTCACAGTTTGGAGAATTCATAATGTCCCGGATTGTCATGAGAATACTGTCGAGTGTTCTGCTGTTGGCTTCGACGGCCGTTTCGGCAACAGGTAATGAGCCGGCCGATGCCATCACGGAGGCTTTGCAGGTTTCCATTTTGGCTCCGCAGCAGACATTAGATGAAACTCGCCGCTTTGCAGCCGCTCGCATTCCCGAAGTGCCGAAGTTCAAAACGGCTGAAGAGTGGCAGCAGTATGCCGATGCAACTCGCAAGGCCGCGCTTGAGCGAGTCGTGTTTCGCGGTGCCGCTGAAGAGTGGAGGAAAGCCTGGACCAAAGTTGAACGGCTGGACGTCATTGAAGGCGGGCCGGGCTACAAGATTCAGAAGCTTCGCCTGGAAGTATTACCAGAACTTTGGATTCCCGCTCTGCTCTATCTGCCTGACAAC
>CAIJTV010000870.1:0-2366 GCA_903823635.1 uncultured Planctomycetaceae bacterium | reverse complement strand
GGCTGATTCCGGTGTACACGTTTGGGACGAAAGGCGGAAAGCCGGGCGTCGACCTGAACTCATGGTTCGGAGAGGCCAGCCCATACCGGTCCGAGACCAAAGTCCAGGCTCTCTACGGCTATCTTCCGGAGAGAACCGTTAATCCGGATGCTGTCTGGATGGACCAGACCAACATTTACGACCTGCAGAAGGCCGCGGCAGATTCGGGCAAGAAGTATATCTTCCTTGTCGTTTTCGACGGCATGGATTGGCAGACCACTCAAGCGGCCGCTATCTGGAATCAGAAAAAAGTCAGCTACAACGAAGGTCGTGGCGAGGGGACTCACTTCCAAAGCTATAACGCGAATGGGACGACTCAATTTGGCTTTATGGTGACGAGTGCTCATAACGAAGGCACTGATGTCGACGTCAACTTGCAGGCAGTGAAGAATTCTGGCGGAACCATTCGCGGTGGTTACGATGCTTCGCTTGCGGGCGCAACTCCGTGGTCTGTTCCTGCAGATCCGGGATACCTGATTGCAAAGCCCGCCGATGGAAACCCAAGGCATGACTATACGGATTCTTCATCGTCGGCCAGCAGCATGACGGCGGGGCTGAAGACATTCAACGGGGGCGTGAACGTTGACGCGACCGGTCAGCCGGTCTCCACGATCGCACATTACCTGCAGGAGAAGGGGTGGCGTGTTGGTGCGGTGTCGTCCGTGCCGATCAGTCACGCGACACCTGCTGCGGCCTATGCTCAGAACGTATCTCGTGATGACTATCAGGATCTGACTCGCGATATGCTGGGTCTGCCATCAGTCGTGCATCCGCAACAGGCTCTCCCGGGGCTGGATTTGGTGGTAGGCGGTGGTTTCGGGAACGATGGAGATCCAAAGAAGGGCGGCGAGAGTCAGGGTGACAACTATGTTCAGGGAAACATCTATCTGGCAGACAAAGATCTGCAGGCTTCAGATGTCAGGAACGGCGGACGCTACGTCACGGCCGTGAGGACAGCCGGTCAGGATGGAACTGAATTGTTGAAAGCCGCTGCTGCTGAGGCCACCTCCAAACAACAGCGACTGCTGGGGTTCTTTGGCGTTGGGAAGTATGCCGGGCATCTCCCTTTTGAAACGGCTGATGGTCGCTACGACCCTGTTCCGGGAGTCAACAAGAAGCCTGAAGAATACTCCGAGCAGGATCTTCTTGAGAACCCGACGCTCGCGGAAATGACCAGCGTCTCGGTCGAGTTCCTGGGCAGCGAAAAGAAGCCGTTCTGGCTTATGGTCGAGGCTGGCGACGTCGACTGGGCTAATCACGATGACAACATTGATAACTCAATCGGCGCTGTCAATTCTGGTGATCGAGCTGTGAAGGCGATCACAGATTGGGTCGAAGCAAACAGTAACTGGGACGAATCACTGCTGATCGTCACCGCTGATCATGGTCATATGCTGAATCTTGTGAAGCCCGAGATGCTGATTCAGGGAGCAGTCGCTGCCGAATGATTTATTCGTTTCTTCGCAACATAAGCCGTGCTCAGATGGAGCGAGTGGCGCAGACACTGATGACCACGCTGGGTCTGCTGCTGGCGATTGTGGTCTCGGCTGGTGCTGCGCCTGCTCAGGCTGTCAACAGGCCCGTGCAGGCGGACTCCGACAAGTGGTATCTCGGCTACAATGGCTTTCGTATGCTGCTTGAGGAGCGAAGTCTGACCGTGCGGACCGACATGTCGGCCACGCTGCGGCGTCCTAAAGAATCCGTCATCGTCATGTTCGGCGATGTGACTCGCGTTTCACTGGCCGAATGGCGCAACTTGCGAGCTTATGTGGCTCAGGGCGGAAGTCTTCTTGTTGCTTCGGAACTCGGATTCAAATTACCGGGCGTGAATTCATTCTCGCTCGGCCCTGTAAGTTCGCTCGACAAAGACAGCCAGTATCAGGGTTTTGATGACTGTATTGTGCTGTCCGATTTGAATCAGTCGCATCCGCTATCGAAAGGTCTGCGACGAATCATTGTGAATAAGACCGGGTGGATGTCGACTTCGGAAGACTCATCATTGCAATGGGAAGTCATTGCAGCGTTAGCTGACGATGTCTCGCCCGGGGCTGCTCGTCAGCGTCCCGTGATTATGGCCGGGCTTGATGCGGCTCCGGGAACCGGAGTCATGATTCTGTCGGCCGATCAAAGTCTATTCTCAGACGGCATGTTGTGGCATGGCGATAATTCTCTGTTCGCGATTCAGGTTTCGGACCTGTTGTGTCGTGGCAACCGGAAGTGGCTGACCGTGTATGACAACGGCCAGACACTTCCCAGTTACATGGCCAAACTGGCTCCTCCACCAACACCGCCACAGATTCCGCCGAATATTCCACCACAGATTCCTC
>CAIJTV010000869.1:0-2424 GCA_903823635.1 uncultured Planctomycetaceae bacterium | reverse complement strand
TGCTGCTCGTGGTAAGTTTTCAAACTTCCTGACGTTGCCAACGAACCCACTGAATCCTTCGGTCGCAACAGATCCGACGCCTCCAATTACCAGGGCTCAGGAAGATGCGGCTCAGAAAATCGTGCGAGCAGTCTGGGTCATCGGACACTTCCAGCATATTGCTCAGCACACTGACGGTGTGTGGGCGGGTGCCACGGGCGCGGCCACTCCGGCCGCTGGCCGACAGGTCGCAGATTTCCCAATTCCTTCCACGGCGACGGGATCAACAATCATGCACCCGGCTCTTCGCAACGGAGGAACTGCCATCGAGTTTCCAAAGTTCGTGCGTGAGGTCCCACCGATGGTCATCGCACGTCCGGTTGACGTCAGCCCAACTCCGCTTAACACGGAAGAACTGCGTCGCGGTTATAGCCCAGCTGCGTGGGGGCAAATTGGTGTTGGTCAGGTCAAGCACGGGATTGCTCCGGAATATTGGCAGCACCCGGCGGACTGGGATTCGCATCCAACTCACTTCTATGAACTCTCGATCAAACCCGTTCTGTCAGACGTGTTGGGCGTGGGCATCATGACGCCTCTGTGGGGCTATAACGGAAATGTCCCCGGAGACGCATTCTTTGGCCGCGAGAATGAACCATTTGTTGTCCGAAACATCAACAATCTGCCTCACGATCGCTCGACCCACTTGCATGGCGGACATTCTCCGTCGCACTCTGACGGGTCTCCTCACTTCACGATCACTCCGGGCAGTGCACGAGACTATTACTACCCGAATATTGCTCCTCGAGTTCGTGACCGAAACCTGGACATTCTGCAGCGGACCGCTCAGACCGGCGAAGACTACATGACCGCGGCGGCGGCTCTCAACATTCCGATCTACATTTCCAAGGAAGGTCCGGCACCCCAGGGTGACGATCCTCCGGGTGGATGGCCGAAGGAAGCTGACGGAAATCCAGCTCGTATCCAACGAGTCCTGGGACCGCTCGGTGGTGTTGCTGGTGATACCTTTGACATTGCGGAATCGTCTGACACTCTGTGGTATCACGACCATGGTATGGATGAAACCGGGCCGGCGGCCTACTCAGGTTTAGCTGGTGTGTATCACTTGTCGGATCATCTCTCCGAGGAACTGATGCGGAAGAATATTCTTCCCTCCGTCTATCCAAAGATCGGTGAGGACGCCAATGGCGTTGCTCAGGCCCTCGATTTCGATCCCGTCAAGCGTGCAGGTCCTGAGACCGATTACAATACATACTTTCAGCATTTCTGTCTCGGCGACAAGGTCTTCAATCCGGACGGAACCCTGTTCTATGACACCCTTAGCCACGACGGCCAGATGGGTGACGTCATGGTCGTGAATGGGATTGCGAATCCCAAATGCACTGTTGAGAAACGCAAGTATCGATTCTCGATTCTTAATCATGCCAACGCTCGCGTGTTTGCGATGCAGCTGCGAACTGCGGATCATAAAATGGCGACTCCATTTATGATGATCGGCTTTGATACATGGCTGTACCCAAAACCAATTCTTCAGGACTTTACCCTTCAGTCATCGGCCAAACGTGTAGATATCATTGTTGACTTCAAGGAATTGGCGGATCGTGGAATTCGAGAAGTGTATCTGGAGAATATCCTGCCCCAGATCGACGGCCGTGGACCACGCGGAACGGCTGACATTAACCAGTTGCTGGGCGACGGCACAATCCTGAAGGATGGCGAAGCTGGCGAGCAGATCATGAAGTTCATCATCACGGATGAACCTGTGCATGGTGGCAAGCCGGATCTCGCAATCACGATGGACACAGAATTAAGACCTCACCACCGCATCCTTCCCGAAGAAATTGTTAAAACCAGAATCGTTTCTTTCCACCGTCAGCAGGGAGCCTGGAAAATCAACGACGTGTTTTATGACACCGGTGTTGCCAACGTCACTCCGACGACCGGCACTGCTGAACGCTGGATTCTGCGGAACAATGCGGGCGGCTGGTGGCATCCGATTCACATGCACATGGAGGGGCATCAGTGGCAAAAGATCAATGGCCAGACACCAGCTCTGGTGGACCAATTCAATCAAGATACGACGATATTGGGGTCAGGCGACGAAGTGGAAATGTTCATGAAGTTCAGAACATGGATCGGCGGCTTTGTGCTTCACTGCCACACCCTGGAACATGAAGACATGCGAATGATGTTCAACATGGACCCCAGACTTCTGCCAACGGAATCTCCACAGCAGTCTCAGAACCTGTTCCCATAATCTTTGGCTGGAGGACGAATGCAGGCCGTTGGCCTAAGCCTGAAACCTGGCAGAGAAACCCTCTGCCAGGTTTTTTTGTGAACCTTCGGTTGAGTCATTCCTGACACCGCGAGAATGCCCCGTTTTTCGCGGATAATTCACTGGATCATGGCTTTGATGTTCGTCTGGCC
>CAIJTV010000868.1:0-3677 GCA_903823635.1 uncultured Planctomycetaceae bacterium | reverse complement strand
GAGGTTTTTTCTACCCACGTGACGGCATACCATGGACGACTCCCAAACACAGAACCAGCCGAAGAGGACTGAGTGTGCTGAAAACTGTTCAAACTTCCACGACGCAAACAACTGCGATATTTAACGAAACTTGCTGAATCCCTCAATCCCTCGTAGGGGACAACTTCAAGGTTGTTTATCGATGATTTACGCTCCTTCACAGTATTGCGCAGAATCAGGACACTAAAGTCTTATTGATTAGGCTGTGCATTTCGCCCTTTTGCCCTAAACCATCAGGTGGTTGTCCGGGCGGGCTACCGAATCTTTGCTGATCCGTGGATGCAGCTGATGCAAGCAAAATAGGAAAACCCTCGAGCCCGTCTGAAAAGGTGTCTGGAGCATTGGAGAGGTCACAGGAAATTGGCGATCAGGTGCCGTCGGAGAGTTCCAGATACTTCTTTCAAAGGAGACACCTCTTTTAAAACCAGACGCCTTTTTCAGGACGTAGCCAGCCAACACGGTACCGGATCGGGCATTCAAAAGGCACGATCCTGCGAGAAACTATCGACCCCATCCTGTTCGATCACTCGTTCACCAGAAAGCTCAGATGCAAGGCTGCATGCCGACAATGGAGTTTAATCCAGTCGGATTCGGGCATCTGACCAAAGGCCGGACTGGGGGCTCTCTGATCTGTGGACTTGATTCGGACAACGGATTCCTTCAGGAGTCGAAATCCTTCCTCGTCAGAGATGCAGGGACTCGGGCCGAAATCGTTTTCCAGTTGCGGAGGTAATTGAAACCCCGGCTTGAACGGACGGTTCAGAAACCAGCTCTTGAAGAGTTTCGCAATCGCTCTCATCCACAGAGGCATCGTGTAGGCAACGCCGTCAATGGAGGCGTCCATGGCTTTGGCGAGATGTTCAAAATTCTGCCCGGCCGTCCAGTTCCCCAGCGATCGAATTTTTCCTCCCCGCATCAACTGTTCTGCATCACGCAGGATGTCATCATAAGTTTCGATAGCAACATCTCTGCGTCCGCGCACGTTTCTGACATCAATCGCCATCTTCGCGAATTCCTGATCCCTGCCGCTGGAGTAAAATAAAGACGCCGCGCCCAGTTTGTCGTTCAACATCTACCACGCCGAAACGACCAATTTTGGCGACTGATAAACAGGCTGCGAGGTTCGACGAGCGAACCCGGCCACAGTCCGTACGGCTGTTGTCGGCAATGCTGGAGTTGCTGCTGCTTGAACACCAGAGTTCCGGGCGTCTCCTGTGCTCCAGAGTGAAAAGAACTTACGAAAGACTTCTTCTCTGAGCGAGGGTATCACGTGAATCGGGTCGAGGTGATACCAGGCTCCCTCCGGTTTAATAAATGGAATCTGATGTTTCTGGACATGGTTTTCCATTAACGCATTGAGCACTCTTGAGCGTTCGCAGATCTGCTGAAAAGTCATCGTGCATCCAGGGAACAGCATGGTTCGCATGAATAGAAACTGCGTTTTTCCCATTGCTTCCACTGAAGGCAGAGGTAATCCCGTCATTGCGATTTTCGCATCTGGCCGCCACGCCTGAATTCGTCGCAGGCATTCCGCGACGGTCTGAAAAATCTCCTCGGGATCACGCATATAGACGATGTCGTTACCGATATCGGTGATCAGAACCAGCGGCGCAAAAGATCCCGTGGTTGGCAAATTCTCCCAAAGTCCACACTGGATGATTCCCGGCAGACGACGAATCAAAACTGCGCTCCAGTCGATGTAAGAGCGACCCATGCCGAGACAAACCCGAAGGTCAATTTCGCCGGGCACCACCTGCTGCAGTGCACGAATCGCCGGTTTCCATCCCAGAGTCAAGTTGCTGGCTCCCAGCAGAACGACCGACTGCTTCTCTGTTGATGCTGTTGGACTTTGAATCTGTCGCAATGTCGAGGTATCCCACATCTCATTCAGCCGCTGGCTGATCAGACTTCTTGTTAGCGGCTTCCGCTTTAAGCTGTTCAAAAACTGACTGAACTGCATCTGCGGGAATCGCGTACGTCGGGAACCGGTCGGCTCGTGCAATCACGATCCCGATAGCCTGCCCGTTTAGGTCCAGTAAAGGTCCTCCGACTTTGGTCGGATAGACATCCGCGTCAATCTGGAGTGCTCGCGGAAAACCCTGTGCATGGGTACTCGCAAACTGCCCCGTTAACTCTGGATCACGGTACAGCGGTAGCAGCGCATTCTCGTTCGTAAACTTTGACGTCAGAACAATCTCGATCGTTCGAATCATGTCTTCTCTCATGAAACGAATCGACACCTTGTCGCCGGGTTTGAATCCACCGATTCGGTGCTTCAGTGAATCCGGGTCATGTACATCATGGCCGTCCACAGAGAGAATCCTGTCATTCGGCTTCAGCCCATTTCTGACAGCAGCTCCTCCCGCCAGAACTTCCACGATCCGCACTCCGTTACCCACTGGCTCATTCGGATTCTCATAAGGATTCGGCATCGTAATCCCAAGGAACGCTCGCTTCGCACTTTCTGAAGTATGAGCCACAACGCTGATCACGGTTGGGATCAGAGCTTTTCCCCTCGGGTCCTGAACGAGAGCCATTGTGCCTGCCGCCAATGCTTCCGTACGAAGTGCGGCAGGAACTAAGTTCTTTGCATCAACCTTCAGCAGCATCAGGTCGTACGAATAATCCGCAGCCATTTCCTTGCCGCGAAAACGGCGACCATCAGGAAAAATGATCTCCGGATCAATGGCTCCGTCTAGTTCCGACGCCTTCGTCAAGATATAGCCATCCGCTGACATGACGGTGCCAAGGCACAGCAGCAGTCCATTATCGCGAACCGCCACGACGCTCTGTGCGCTGATGCCAACAACACTGTCGTAAAGTTTCAGCTCTTCAGTCGCTCGCTTCTCAAACTTCCCAATGCTGCGGTCGTCACTAAGCTGTTCCAGAATCTCGCGTTCACGTTCTTCGTCATCCAGAGTAGGGATTCTGTCCGGTCCTTCACCACCCTCGTCCTGAACTTCCGGATCAGAATCGTCTCCGGTAATCAGCTTCAGAGTATCCTCGGTCCCGTTACGACGACGAATCATCACTTCAATGGGTTGCTCTTCCTCTAGCAGGTCCAGAGTTGTCCCGAGGTCCAGCCGATCTGCAATCGGTTCGCCTTCGATCCTCAGCAGCACATCGCCATTCATAAGGCCCGCTTTTTCTGCAGGGCTGTTCGGCAGAACTCGAGTCACCTCCGGGGTGAAGTCTTTCCACTTCAGGTTCACTCCAAAGAAGCCGGATGACGCGATATCGTTATCCATGGAACGCAATCGTCCCCAGCGATCTCCGGCCAGCAAACGATCCCAATCATCGTGGAAGCTATCGATCGACACATGACGATTCTCAGTGATCAGGCTGGTGATCATGCTGTGAATGCCAATGACCTGACCCTTCATATTGAAGAGTGGCCCGCCCGAGTCACCAAGCAGGATAGCGCAGTCGGAAACGACTGTTCGGTTGCCAACGGAGAGCACTCGACCAATTCGAACGGGTGCTTCTCGATCGGGCCGATAACCGCCTGGATGCCCCAGTGCGAAACACCAGTCGCCAACTTTGGATTCTGACAATCGCCCCATGTCGGCAAAAGGAAAACCTTCGCTGCCCGGAGCCGGGTCGCTGATTTTCAAAACTGCAGCATCAGCATCGCGATT
>CAIJTV010000867.1:0-1604 GCA_903823635.1 uncultured Planctomycetaceae bacterium | reverse complement strand
ATTCAGTACATCGGTTATATCATCGCCGGCTTTCTGATGTTCGGGGCGATGTTTGCTGCGGCCAATACGATGTACGCTGCTGTGGCCAGCCGTGCTCGTGAGATCGGAACGTTGCGAGCACTCGGATTTTCTCGCCGCAGTATTCTGGGATCGTTCCTGTTTGAATCTGTGCTGCTGTGTCTGATGGGCGGAGCACTTGGCTGCCTTGCCACGCTTCCGTTTAATGGACTCTCGACCGGCACCGTGAATCAGTTCAGCGAGATTACATTCTCATTTCGCTTCGGCCCACGAGTTCTCCTGCAGGGCGTCGTCCTTGCGATGCTGATGGGTCTTCTGGGAGGCATTCTTCCCGCCCTTCGTGCCGTTCAATTGAACATCGTGAACGCACTGCGAGAGCGATAAAATCTCGCTTCTATCGCAACGAGATTACCACCGTCACTGGTTCTCTAAGTTGCATGGTCAGGTGATTGATCCTGGCTGGGCGGATGTTCGTGAAACGCCAGACAGAGACTCAGAACTGCGACTGCATACGGATCAACTTGATCTGGTAACAAAAACAGATCCTGAAGGGGTTTGTGTCGCGCTATTGGTCTTTGCGGTAGTTGACCACGATCTTAATGACGGTTTCCATTCCATCTGTAAATCGTTTCCCAAGGAGAAATGCAAGGGCTCCGCAGAGAACGGCACCTGACACCGTGGACGTCCCGAGCAGAAACATTGGAGACATCATCACTTCACCGAAATCACCGACGACCATCATGATGCCGCACGCAGCACCAACAAATACGCCGAGCAGCACGCCAATGATGGTATCTGCTGAACGGTATTGTCGATCAGGCTTCAAGGCGTTCTCTCTATGAATGACAACGGGCGATAGATTTAAAGCTTCTGATCAGTTTTGCCCCAGCGATGCCTCAATGTGCGGTTTCAAGCCTTCAGCGTAAACATTGTAGCCCTCCAGCCACAAGTGAGTACTGTCGGGCGTAAAGAGAGCTCTTCTGAGTGTGCGATCCTTATTAAGAAAGTCTGTGGTCAGATCCAGAACCTTTACTTTCGAATCGCTGTCGAGCTTCAGGTTGTCAAGTGCGGCGTTCGTTAGCTTAATGTCTTCATAGAACTTGTTGTCAGGTCCATTGCACGGCAGGATCAAGGCCCTGGCCGTTTATAGCTCTGTCAAATCAAACTCATCTCTCAGCGCTTCCAGCATCTCTTCGTCGTCGATCTGAACCTTGGTATCTGCCTCGGCCTCATAACTTTGGACGAGTTCCAGTCTTATCGCTTTAACAACTCGTTCTGAGAACAAAGCTGACCGCAGCCGGATGCTGTTCTTGCAGACGACTCGGTGATATGCCTTCTCTGTATCTCCGCATGACATGGCTCTCGACGTCAGCAAGTACAAGTTTTCCGCATCGCGAGCGCTGATACCGTCGTCATCGAGCAGCGCCACATCGAAAACAAGTTCGAGTTTGGGCTCATGTCCATTCCGAGGGATGACCCGATAAAGTTTCCAGATGTCCCCGTTCGTCAGGACAACCCAGCTCGCGGAAAGGGTCGCAGCATAGGTCCCCGCCTGCTCGAGCACGTTAGCGCCCAACCGGCTTCTT
>CAIJTV010000866.1:0-1777 GCA_903823635.1 uncultured Planctomycetaceae bacterium | reverse complement strand
TGGAACTCCGTTGGACCCGCTAAAGGTCATAATGGAGAACGGTCGCATGATCACGGGGCCTCATGGTTTCCTGGTGACGAAGGCCATCCATCACAAGCATATCTATCGCGATTACGTCGGTGTCGATGCGTGTATGTCGAACCTGATGCGTCCCGGCATGTACGGCGCGTATCATCACATTACCGTGCTGGGTAAGGAGAATGCTCCTCATGATCGCATCGTCGACGTCGTCGGTTCATTGTGTGAAAACAACGATAAATTCGCGATCAATCGCGAGCTTCCGGCTGTTGAACGAGGAGACCTGCTGGTGATTCACGACGCAGGTGCTCACGGTCACTCCATGGGATTCCAGTACAACGGCAAGGTGCGTTGTGCGGAATTGCTTGTCAAGAAAGACGGATCGGTCAAAATGATTCGTCGCGCAGAAACGATGGATGATTACTTTGCAACACTGGACTTCAGCGGCCTGCAAAGCTCCGGCGGTCGCTGACCGTTATGCGTCACGGGATTCTCATGACTTCGAAAGGCCCACCATGCCTCGCGTTAATCGACGACTGTTCCTGAGCACTGCAGCGGTTGCCGCGACAACATTCTCAGCTCGATTCTCGCGAAGCGATGAATCAGCGACAGTGCAGTGGGCCGATGTACGAGACTGGGGCGTGGAAGGGCGAGGCTTTAACGATACCGAAGCGTACTTTGATCGTTTGCCTGGGCGAGCGAAGCCCGTGGTTCGTGAAGCCGTTTGGAATCTCAGTCGTCACTCCGCGGGAATGATGGTTCGCTTTCGCACGGATGCAACGGAGATTCATGTCGACTATGGAGTGACCTCCAGCAATCTTGCGATGCCTCACATGCCAGCCACCGGAATGTCCGGTCTGGATCTCTATGCTGCCGATACAGACGGCACCTGGAAATGGGTTGCGGTTGTCGCCCCGGCGACTCAGCAGGTGAAGAAGAAAGTCGTTTCCGGACTGGCTGCTGGTGAGCGTGATTATGCCATTTATCTTCCGCTCTATAACGGGACGGAGTTTCTGAAGATCGGTGTTCCGGCCGGTGCAAAGTTCCAACCGATCGCTCCCAGAACGACGAAGCCGATTGTGTTTTACGGCACATCGATTACTCACGGTGCCTGTGCGTCTCGTCCTGGCATGCCGCATCCTTCGATTCTGGGGCGAAGACTCAACACACCGACGATCAATCTGGGCTTTTCGGGCAATGGCCGCATGGAAGCCAATGTGGGACAGTTTTTGATGGAACTGGATCCGTCCGTTTACGTGATTGATTGTCTTCCCAATATGTCGGCCGACGAAGTCACCGCGAATACTCAACCGCTCGTGAAGCAGTTGCGAACTGCTCATCCAGAGACGCCGATCGTGCTGGTCGAAGATCGCAGCTATTCCGGATCGTGGTTGATCACATCTCAACGCGAACGCAACGAAAGCAGTCGTAAAGCGTTGAAAGCTCAGTACCAACTGTTGCTGGACGCCGGCACGGAACGATTGTCCTACATCGATGGCGAATCATTGCTGGGAGCCGATCGCGATGACACGACCGATGGTTCTCATCCATCCGATCTGGGTTTCTACCGTCATGCCGATGTGTTTGAACCCGTGCTTCGCGAGGCATTGAAGGCAACCGCAAAAGCGTAACGGCCCGAGCGATAGGGTGAGTGCATAAAAATCTCGAACGCGACCGGATGGCTCGCGCCATGCCGCTTCACAAGAGAACAACTCCCTCACTTCGCTCAAGCATTCTTCACCGTCGACCACGCGCCGAT
>CAIJTV010000865.1:0-2076 GCA_903823635.1 uncultured Planctomycetaceae bacterium | reverse complement strand
GGAGCGCCGAATGCGTTTACCTACGGCCATACGCCCAACAACATGCGGATTGTGATCAGTCAGGGCATTCTTGACCTCCTTGAACCTGAGGAGTCCGAGGCCGTCGTCGCCCATGAAATCGGTCATGGCAAGCACTGGGACATGGTCCTGATGACCATTGCGCACCTGGTTCCGCTGCTGCTGTACTATCTGTACCGAACACTGTTTAGGATGCGCAGCCGCGGTCGCGACAATTCCGCAGCGGCCCGGATTGCAATCGCCATTGGGGCGTATGTCCTGTATATCGTCAGTGAGTACATTGTACTTTGGTTCAGCCGTACGCGCGAATATCATGCGGATCGCTTTGCCGGCAGGGTCACGGGAAACCCAAATGCGCTGGCTTCTGCACTGGTCAAGATCGCCTACGGTCTGGCATCGCGCGGGGAATCCAAGGACGCAAAACGTGGCACAGACGACAAGCAACGTTCACGGAGTGGTACCTTCGACTCGATTGGAGCGATGGGAATCTTTGATCCCGGTGCTGCCAAATCGCTGGTGATGAGTGCCTCCGTCAGTCGTCGCAATGACGCCTCAACAAGCGTCGGAGTAGAGAATCTGAAAAGCGCGATGCAGTGGGATCTTTGGAACCCCTGGGCCGCGTTCTATGAACTGAACTCCACACATCCGCTGATCGCTCACCGCCTGCAATACCTGGCTGACCAGGCAGCGGCGATGAATCAAACGCCTTACATTGTCTTTGATCGACACAAGCCGGAGTCATACTGGGACGAGTTCCTTGTGGATTTGATCGTGCTGTTTCTGCCATTGATCGGGCTGGCCGCTGCCATCAGTGCATCCGGGTTCGCTTTGGGAAGTTTCATGGATGCACCTCAGAAACTGATTGGTTGTGCGGTGGCGGGGTTTGGCGCAGGGACACTGCTGAAAACTCTGTTCTCGTATCGCAGCAATTACTTCGTTCCGGTGAGCGTGGCGGGACTGCTGCATAAAGTCAAGGTGTCGGCAGTTCGGCCGGTTCCGGCTCGACTGAAGGGCCGAATCATAGGGCGAGGAGTTCCCGGCCTGATCTGGTCCGAAGATTTCGTGATGCAGGATAAATCGGGAATCCTGTTTCTGGATTACCGTCAACCGCTCAGAATCTGGGAGTGGCTGTTCGGGCTGCTCCGAGCCGGTGAGTATGCAGGCCAAAACGTTGAAGTGACTGGTTGGTTCCGACGTGCCCCGGTGCCATATCTGGAAGTCGCGACGATGACTGCTGATGGCCGGACTCGACGGTGCTACTCATACCACGTCAAACTAACCTTCTCCCTTCTGATGATGGTCGGTGGATTCATCTTTGCTTTTTTGTCCTGAATCCATACGTCGGTCAGGGCGTGTTGAAGAGCGTCATTGCAATGTCAGTGGTTTGCAACCTCCGGCTGCTGACTTTGCGCAAGCCACTTCGAAAGAGCCCCTCTGACGGCAGTTCGAGCCCTCGTAAATCAGATTGCTATGGGCGTCTGGTCACGACCGAATCGTAAAACCCAGCTTGACCTGCGCGCGTCGGTCCGACACGCCGGAGTGCCCGACGAATTGATTTGCAAACGCTCGAAGTGCGGTCAGACTGTGCGGTCGAAATTACAGTGCATGCCCTTTGAGGAAGCGGTGAGAATGACGGTGAACAGGCTTCAGGGAGCGACATTGCTCAAGTCAAAAGAGTAATTCACCAGCAAATGTGCCGCACGGTATTGACCGCGAAGAGGCACGTTGGACATGAACGCCGACGGCAAATATCTCGGTTTCGAAGCCCGTCGGGAGTGGTGGAGTAGGCCGCGTCATTCAGAAGATTCTGGTCGGAATGAACGCTCAGACGGAATCGTAACTCCATGGCTTCCGCAGCTCACGCCGAAGCCCGTGATTGGCATCGCCGTCGTCGAAAAATTGCTCGGTCTCGGGATTCCATTGCCGCTTTCGGCCAAGGCGGAGCGATAGAACTCGCAGATGGCAAAGCGAAGCAAAACAGTGACCGATCTCGCCTTCACAAATGGGCGCCTTCCTTGTGCGAATACAGTCAAAGAAATTTCCCATATGGTCGTTGCT
>CAIJTV010000864.1:0-2239 GCA_903823635.1 uncultured Planctomycetaceae bacterium | reverse complement strand
GCCATAAGAACAGAAGGATCCGAACCATGGAAACTTTGGACGTCGTCGCTATCGGGCAAGACCTGTTGATTACTTCTATGTGGCTTTCGGGGCCTGCTGTCGCGGTCAGTCTTGTGGTCGGTCTTGGTGTCAGCCTGATGCAGACAGTCACCAGCATACAGGAACAAACTCTATCGTTTGCTCCTCGCATCGTCGCGGTCGGTGCCGTCATGCTGCTGACTCTGCCGTGGACCCTGGAACAGGCCTCAGCATTTACGTTACGCATGATGGAACGCATGATCCTGGTGACTCAATAATGGTAATCACTGTCATCGAATCGCAGATCATCGCCTGCCTGCTCATTCTCTTCCGAGTCGGAGCATTCATCGCGTTCCTGCCACCACTGAATGGCCAGGGAATGCCGGCCACGGTGAAGATCGGACTCGCGATCTCACTGGTCGCAGTCATCGCCCCGCAACACGCCGTGCAGATCGCGATATCATCAGCCGGGGATTTCTCCAGTGCCGGGGCCTGGCTTCACCTTGCGTGGCTGGTTATCCGCGAAACCGCTCTTGGTGCCGGTCTGGCCTGGTTATTCAGCCTGTGTTTCGTTCCTGTGCGAGTTGCGGGGGCGTGGGTTGCTCAGGAAATGGGACTTACGATGGCGGGCCTTGCGTCTCCGATGGATCAGCAAAGCAGCAATGTGATCTCGCAGGTGCTGGAGGCCATTGCGGTGCTGCTGTTCTTCGTAATGGATCTGCATCACATCATGTTCTGGATGATTGGTCGCTCGTTTGTCGTTCGTCCGGCAGCATCCGGCTGGGAGATGCCTTCGTGGGAGACCGTCCTGTGGAGCGTGACACAATCCGTTGATCAGGGCTTTGTAATCATTGGTCCGGTGGGCGTGCTGCTGTTTGTTGTCTCACTGACTGTCCTGATCACCATGCGAACTGCTCCGCAGTTTAACTTTATGTCGTACGGCATGACGATGCGTCTGGTAGCCGGCATCGGCGGTTTAATTTTGTTCTTCCCGGATATCTGCGGAGCCGTCCAGGGGCTGCTCCTTTTTGTCGGACAGGAGTCTACATAAATGGCAGGTCCGGAGAATACAGGGACAGAAGCCCCAACACCAAAGCGTCGCGAAGAAGCACGTGAAGAGGGGCAGGTTGTTTTCAGTCCTGACCTGACTGCATCCATCGCGCTGCTGGCCGGTTGTCTCGTACTGCTGTGGTCCGGTTCCACCATCGCGGTGCGACTTATGGAAGGATTTCGTCGCTGGTTTGTCGAAGTTCCCTCCGAAGCCTGGGGCGTGCATCACGTCTCCGAGAGCGCTCATTGGATGACGAATGAACTGGTGGCGATCTGCGGCTTCCTTGTTCCCGGCATCATGGTGATTGGTATCGCATTCGGTTTCGCTCAGGTCGGCTTTCATTTTTCGTTTCAGGCCCTGGAGATCAAGTGGGAGCGGTTGCTGCCGGAGAACGGTTTCTCGAAAATCGTCTCTATGGAATCCGGCATTGCCGGCTTGATGAACGTTGCAAAAGTCACGCTTCTGCTTTGCATTTCTGTCATCTGCCTCTGGATCAAACGTGCGGAGTTCTCTGTACAGAATCATGGGTCGGTTGCGTCGCTTACCGCATCTGCCTGGAGACTGGGGCTCTATGTTTGTATCGCAATGGCCGGAGTTGCTCTCGGGCTGGCGTTGATCGACTACCTGGTCAAATGGTTTCGCAACGAACAAAAGCTGATGATGTCTCGTGAAGAAATCAAACAGGAACAGAAGGATGACTCCGGCGACCCGCATCTCAAGGCGGCGATCCGAAGGAAGCAGCGAGAAGCTCGGCGACGCCAGTCAGTCCGGGATGTTCCAAAAGCCACTGTGATTCTGACAAATCCGACGCACCTTGCGATCGCGATTCAGTACGAGCCCGGTCAGATGAAGGCTCCTCGTGTTGTTGCCAAAGGGGCGGGAGTCTTTGCGAAGAATATTGTCCGGATTGCGAAAGAGAACAACATTCCTGTGCTGGAGCGAAAACCTCTGGCTCGTGCGTTGTTCAAATCGGTCGATGTCGGTCAGGAGATTCCTTTCGACTTCTTCCGTGCCATCGCGGAGATCCTTGCTCAGATCTACAAAACGAAACAGGCCGCGTAGACGAAGCTTTGACGGGTTCGCCAGACATAGTTTCGCCAGACATAGTTTCGCCAGACATAGTTTCGCCAGACATAGTTTCGCCAGACATAGTTTCGCCAGACATAGTTT
>CAIJTV010000863.1:0-2780 GCA_903823635.1 uncultured Planctomycetaceae bacterium | reverse complement strand
TCAATCGATTCGAGTCGAGTCTTCAGCTTCGCCAGGAATGCCGCTCGAGCGGGACCGATTGCGTCTACGCTTCCATCGACTGCGTCGTCAATGTGCTCCCTGACTTCGTTCACCGTTGACTTCAGCGATGTGTCATCTTGTGGCGGTTCACCGCAGCCCGCGAATGCAGCAACAACCATGATACCAGTGCGCAGGAAGAAACAATGAGAGGATACTGCCATATGCAACATGTTGCTGGTTCTCCATGAGACTGTTGAAGTCTCATGATCTGTTAATGCAATTTCGACCTGCATTCGTCCATGGCATTTCGAAGTCGTGCCGGACGACGAATCGCTCTACCGTTTCGATGGCGTCTTGCTGCGGTCACTAAGCGGCGATTAAGTGATGCTGACTGGTAGTGGGACCGAGTCAGCAAGTCTTTCTGCACGTGTTCGGACGCCCGTGCCTGGTTCAATGTCCCGCCTGCCAAATGATAGCCGGCGTGAGCAGAGAGATTGTTGGCGGCAGATTCCAAAATCCCGCCGAGACCAACCAGACAGGAGCATTTAAGTACCCCCTGAACCAGACTTCCATTTTACAGTAAGTTGCCGCAATAGATAGACCTATACAGTAAGTTGGAACAATTAGATGAGGTCGGGGTAAGCATTCAGGCTTGATGAGACACAATGAATGACATCAATTCCTATGATGTAAGACGGGTGCTTTGTTCAGGCGATCTGAAGGGTGATTTGCCCAGAGATACGGGCGGCGGTCGTGCAATTCTGTATCCGATCACCTACGGTTTCAGTTTCCGAACATGATTCATCCGGAACCGAGTCACTGACGCTGTGGGTGACGTAGCAGGCTTACCGGATTCGAAACTTGAGTTTGGACAATTCACCGACGGAACCAGCAGCACGTCACTGGGGAGTGAAGTCAAAGCGTGGACGCCTTATTGTCGGATAGGAGGTCCGTCAGCGAAAACGATTTTCGCGCCACCTTTCCCGCCAACATCGCAGTTGAGGAAACCATTGCTGCGTCGGTGACTGAGTTCAAAGACACAGGGCATACAGAATGGCCGGGTGGGCGAGTTCTGATCACAGACGATGTGTTGGCACCGGACGGCCAGGGCGAAAACTCTGAAGTGAAACGACGGTTTGGCTTGCCCCGATGGCTGCTGTGGCTGAGTGCAGTTCTTCTCGCACTATGACTTCAAGTTCTGCCGGATCAATCGCGACACGAGCATTGACGACAACGTTGGCAGTGGTTGTTGTTGTTCCCGACGGCAGAGAAAGTTCCGGCCCGGTTTGGTTGCTGACCACATTCGCCACGGCGTAGCTGGCTTCGCAGAGTCCAATCACCTTCAGATGTGCCGCTTCTGCACTCGCCGATAACAGCCGAGCATGCAGTCGGCTAATAAGATCCATCAGCAGATCGTCCAGAACAAATCCTTGCTGCGATTCGATGACAACCTGACTGTTGAGCCAGCCCAGTTCTGCTTCACCTTCAGCGTAGATATCGTAGTCAACCTCCATCACGCGCTGGCCAAACTGACCGCGAAGTGCCAGCGTTTCCACCAGAGCCCCGAAGCCTTCACCGGTTTTGGCTGAGCAGCGAAGCACGGGGCGGCCGGGATACGCTTTCTCGATCAGCCCCTGGAGCTCGGTCACATGCTCTGGTGAGAGTTCGTCGACTCGGTTGATCACCACGAAATCGGCTTCTTCAACCTGTTTGCGGAATATGTAGTTCGCTTTGGGAGAAAATCCGCTGGTGGAATCGCCACGCAAAATTCTGAGGCCATGACTGGGCTTGAGAACCACACCGTACGGAGCAATATCCAGCGGCACTCCGTAAACTTCTGTCAGCGGACGAATCACTGTCGCCACGAGATCTGTACAGCTCCCAACGGGCTCAGCCAGAATGACATCCGGCAGGGCACCCTCACCAAGATTCTCCACGGTCGAAGTGAGAGCATTGAAGTTACAGCAGAAACATGAGCCCGCAACTTCACCCACATCAAAGCCCTGCGAACGCAGGCTCTGCGTATCGACCAGATCAGTTGTTTGATCGTTGGTCACGATGCCAACCTTTTTCCCCTGCTCCATGTAATGGCGGGCAAGTCGGGAAATCGTGGATGTTTTGCCGGCTCCCAGAAATCCGCCGACCATGATGTAAACAGGTTTCATCGTGTTCATTCCCCTCGAAGATTCCCCGCGAAATTCTTCTGCGGGCGCCTCTGTTGTTGAAACTGAGAACAGACTATTTCTGATCCGGAACTTCCAGGCGGCAGCACCCAAGATCGAGGAAACGCTTCCCCCTGCCGCCAGCACTTTGCAAATCGTCGTGCAGCTTGTAGTACATAAAACGCCCTTCTCGCCGCACCTCAACGAGATCTGCGTACTTCATGATCTTCAGATGATGCGAGACCGTGACGACTTCTGCCTCAAGCAATTCCGCGATATCGCCAACCGTCAATTCGCCATACCGCAATGCGTTTACAATCTTCAGCCGATGAGGATCACTCAAAGCCTTCAAGCGTTCTGCACAATACTCAGCATCGAAAATTTCCGAGGCCACTGTGGTTCACCGATCCGAAATGTATACTCTAAAGATCATGAGAGTGTTAGCGGATGCTATAACGGCCCCGCGAAAGAATCAAATCAGAACCATTTCTCAGGTTGCTCGTGCATCATCGCAGATTCCTGCAGGTCCATGCCTGCCGGGCAGGACTTCGCCACGTACCGCGATGACATCCTTCCGCCCAGGGTTCGGAGCGGGGGTAACAAGTCTGAATCGAGCAC
>CAIJTV010000862.1:0-2031 GCA_903823635.1 uncultured Planctomycetaceae bacterium | reverse complement strand
CTGCTTATTTTCGCCTTTGGGGGGTTCCATTATGCCTGCTCGCAAGCGTGGATTTACGTTGATCGAGTTGTTGGTGGTGATTGCTATCATCGCCATTCTGATCGCTCTGCTTCTGCCGGCCGTGCAGCAGGCTCGTGAAGCCGCTCGCCGAACGCAATGCAAAAACAACCTGAAGCAACTGGGGTTGGCGATCCACAACTACATGTCTACTTTCAATTGCCTGCCGCCAGCGAGGCTGGCCCCGGACTATTCGGTTGGCGGGGTTGCGCAAGCCAGTTATACGTCCTATCCCAGCACGCTGGCGTCTGGATCATGGACGGGGTTTCGTTCTGTTCACACATTCCTGCTTCCGTACATGGAACAGGCCAACATTTACAATCTGATCGACTTCGGCCGGCCAACATCTGTTCGAATGACAACCAGCGGCGTTCCTACGAATGCCAACTACACTGCATACGCAAACGCGGCCGGTCTTTTTCTGTGTCCATCTGATGCGAACACAGGCCGCATCATCACCGAGAATAATTATCGTGCGAACTTCGGTGGATCGACGCCGAACGGTGGTGCTGTCAGCACCACGACAAATAACGTCGTAGGCGGTGCCGCTGACGGAAACGGAGCCTTCTCTATAGGATCCGTGACAAAGGATCGGGACTTCACAGACGGCCTGTCGAACACTGCTATGTTCTCAGAGCGTACGAAGGGCAGTGCACGAGACATGGCATCCGCACTTCCCGTGCGCGCAGCAGACGTTATTACGTCACCGAATCGTCGGCAGGGCCCGCTCGTAACGAATGATTTGTTCAACGAGTGCCTTAATGCGGTCCCAACGGTATCTACTTTTAACTTTAATTCGATGGGACGATGGCTCGACGGTTCAGACTTCTCCAACGGCTGGCCCTTCGGATTCTACTCCGCAACGCTCTACAATCATGTGGCGACTCCGAATTGGAGAGGGTTTGACTGCGGCAACTGGAGTGCGATTGCTGACGCCCCAGGTGAATACGCCATTATCTCGGCCCGCAGCATGCACACCGGCGGTGCTCAAGTCCAACTCGGTGATGCCAGTGTGCGATTCGTAAGCGAGAATATTGATCTCGGAGTCTGGCGTGCTCTTGGAACTCGCGCTGGCGGCGAAGTACTTGGCGAATTCTGATTCTTTGCTCAAGAAGAGCGCAGATCCTTAGACGTCTGTCAAATCCTGAACAATCAAGCCTTTACCGGCATGATCTTTCGTTTCTCTCATCTGCACCTGCTCATGGTCTTTTCCGAGTGTCGTCATGCGATTGCACGCAATACTTGTCTTACTCGTCCTGACCATTGCAGGCTGCGGCGTGAGCGGAGGCAGTGGTCAGGTGGCTTCGAGTGAAGCCTCGGTCGATGCGGGGTTAAAAGCCTTTGAAGAACGTCGCTGGGAGGAAGCCGAACAACAGCTTTCAACCGCCATCGGTAACGGCGGACTTCAGCCGGATCTGGCGGAGGCGGCAATGCGGTCTCTTGCAGTTTGCAGAATACGCCTCGGCAAACTGGAAGAAGCGAAAACCGATCTTCAGCAGTTGCAGCAAGGCGCAACAGAAATGGATCTTTTCTGGCTTGCCAGCGCTGAGTTAGCCCTCAAGCAAGGCGACACCGCAGCCGCGAAGAAAGCCATTGCGGAAGCACGCAAGTGTAATCGGTCGGTGAAGTTGTCGGACGAACTTCAAAAAGTTCGCTGACATACTTCCGTTCGCCGTTTTGCTCGCGCTGCGATATCTACGTATCATTTCTATAGTGCTTGACGCCAGACACTCCTCCCCGCAGCACTTCGGGAATGGGGCTTGTGATGCATCAGCGGTCTGAAGTTCTTCTTCTGAGGTAAACAGGCGTTTCGCGTCAGGATAGCCTGACCTCAAATCAAGGCCCAAAAGCCATTCATGGTGGTGAAATCAAAGCTACGCGAAAGCGGGACAGACGTTTTTGGCGGATTCGATCCAGAAATGCGTGAATGTTGCCAGGAATCGCAGTTGACGGACGAATAATCCGTCCGCTTCT
>CAIJTV010000861.1:0-8197 GCA_903823635.1 uncultured Planctomycetaceae bacterium | reverse complement strand
ATGCCTACCTGAAAGCTTTGAACAAGGCTGACCAGGAACGCAATTTGTAATCGGGGCGGTCGACGGGAACTCGGGGCGGTCGCGAATTTTTGTGGGTAGGCACGAGCCTGCCGGACAGCTATTCGCGACTTGCCGCCACTTGTAGGCATGCCATGTATCAGAACAATCTCGGCCGCCATCCTGAGTAACACGCATGCGGGGGCCGCTTTCTGGGCGACAAGGCCCCACATGGAATATCAGCGATGACTGCACCCCGGGGCGCAGCCATTCAGCGTCAGGCTTTGCTGGTACTTAGCTGGACAGCGCCATGTTTGACGACTCAGGTTCACCAAAGGAGTTTCCTGACCAGACGTTGCCGAGTGAAACAGTGGCCCTTCTCCCCCTCGGGGGAGAAGGTGGCCGTTAGGCCGACTGAGGGGCTTTCGCGGGTGGCAGTGGTCCAAAACAGGCCCCTCACCACAGCCCTCTCTCCCAATTTTTTGCGTCCATCCTGCCACCTAACAACACGCTCTCTGTCCGCAAAAAATCGAGGGAGAAGGGGCAACATGGCGCTGTCCCGTTAGATCGCGCTGGCAGGGTCACCGTCGGCTGATGTTTCGAAGCGTTCGTCCAGCAGTTCATCTGAGTTCGCAACGAAGTCGGCACTGTTCGTGTCGGTTTCGCCGGACGATGATTGAGAATGATCTTCGATGTCGGGCTTCATGGTGTCGAAGGCCACTTTGTGCCCCGGCAGCCAGAGCGGCTCTATATTCTTCTTCTGAAACAGATGTGCAATGTGCTCGTGGCAGGTAAAGAACAAAACCTGCTGACCATCCTTCGCAACATCCAGGAGACAATCGGCGGCGGCTTCGGTTCGTTCCTGGTCGAAGTTGACGAACAGGTCGTCCATCACCAGCGGCAGCTCAACGCCGCGTCGTGCGAATTCTCTTACGAGCGCAAAACGGATTGAGAGGAACAATTGCTCACGAGTTCCCCCGCTGAGCTGTTCGACACGAAACGTCTGACCATACTCATCATCAATACACAGATAGTCTTCACCCAGCGGAGCCCAGATGCGGTGATACCGTCCGGATGTCATGCGGTGCATGTATTGCGACGCGGTAATCAGCGTGCCTGAGATATTCTCCTGCTCGAATCGCCGACGGATCTGAATTACGGCTTCATGCTCAATCTGCAGCGAGAACCATTCCTCGCTCGCGCGGTAGATTTCTGACGCCAACTGCGACTTGCGGAAGAATTCTTCGTGCGAATCCCGGCCAGACTCCAGAAGCCGAATTTCCTGCTTCAGGCTGCCGAGTTCTTCATGATTTCGATTCAACTTCTGCTCGACTTCTGTCAGTTCCGCCGTGCGAATTTGGATGGTTTCTTTCGCACGGGGAGGATCGAAGCGAAACAAATCATCTTCCACGATCGCCAGTTCAGTCTCAGCTGACGCAGCGTCACTCAGTTCATCGTTGGCTTTCTTGAGTTGATTCTCAAGCTGTACGCGACGAGTTTCAACTTCCTGCTGACGAACCAGCTCTTCGCGAGATGCCACACCGGATCGAGCCAGAATCGCACTGCGGCGCAGTTCAGCGGCTTCCATCTGGTGCTGAGCATGAATTCCATCTCGCTGACGAGTGTCGGCGTCGTTGACAAGCCGTTCCTTCTCCGATCGATCGCGTTCGTGTGATTTCAACTGCAACTGCCACGCGGTGAGAACCTCCAGCGGACGCACGAAGTTCATCTTCTTGGCGTTTGGCAGTCGGCCACCCAACTGTTCCACTCGCAACCGCATCGCTTCAAACATGCGACGCAGGCCTTCAACTTCCGGCGCGGAGTTTCGCCATTGAGTCAGCAGTTCACGAACATCCTGAATCTTGCGCCACCAGTCGAAGGCCTGCTCGACGTGGATAGTCTCATCCATGCCAACCTGAGTCAGCAAGCGACACCATTCCTGACGCTGGACGTTCAAATCCTGCTGAGCACCCCGGAAGCGATCTCGCAGCATCTTCAGACGCATCCGCCGTGCGGCAGCTCGCATCTGTTTTTTCTGCAATACTTCCAGCTCGGCAATGCGTTGCGAGCAATCGCCGATGCGATCGACCATTTCAGCCGTTGATGATTTCCAGTTATCCGCGTTCTCTGAACGATTCTTACCGTAACGATCAGCAATCGCCATTCTCTGGATGCGATCCTGCAGCAATCTGAGCTGGCGATCAGCCTGACGCGCTTCGTCAGCGATGTCGTCGAGCTTCACACCCACAGTCGCGTCAAAGTTGTTTCGCAGGCCGTTACGTACGCCCCACCACATGATGCCGGCAAAACCGAACGCTGCAGCGGCCAGTGCTCCGCCCAGTGAACGCTGGGCTTCTCCACCCAAAGAAAACGTCGCCATCCCGAAGACACACAACGCGGCCCCGATCCAGCCCATCGTCGTGATCGTCTTATCGACCCACTCGGGAATGGATTCGTTCAGGTCAACGCGATCGATCACGCGTCGTACGGTCTGGATTTTCAGCGCGAGTTGTTCTTCCTGGAGTCGCAGGCGGCCAAGATTTTCCAGTTCTTTCAGCCGAGCCTGCTCCATCTCGATGGCTTCATTGACCGGGATGCCGACTTCATCCAGTTGCGCATTCAGCTCGACCAGTTCCTTCTGGCTGCGTTTGGTCATGCTGCGATTCCAGCGACGCAGTTTCCCGCGTCGCTGCAGGGCATCATGATACTTCCGCGCGGCTTCCAGCAATTTGTTGTGGGCGGCAGGAGAAGTGTCGACGGCATTCAGGCGGTCAATACTCCAGCCGGGGCCCATCTGTGTGAGCTGATGATTGAGTTCTCGCCGGAGTTCAGACGATCGATCTTCAGCCGTGCGAATCTGTTCTTCAATCTGTCGCAGCCAATCAGCCTGATCGACCAGACTCTGGATCGCATAGCGTTCCTTGTCGAACTGCTGATCCATCTGAATGCGTTCAGCCTGGCCTCGAAACTGAGCCGACTGTTCGTTCAGCTTGTCGCGTCGGCTGCTGGCTTCCTGGAAGTCCTTCTCAGCCGTCGCGAACTGTTTCAGAGCCTCTGTTGGATTCGTCGGGATGACCGGCAGCTTCGCCAGCTCTTCCTGCAACTCACGTATTCGTTTCCATGGCTTATGGCAGGTCTGCAGAAATCGCAGGCCGCGAAGTTCGTTGCGGATTGCATCTTCGCGCTGCTGCAGCTCATCAATCTCTGTTGTCAGTTCACGACGGCGGCGCGTCAGCTTGGCGTGCTTATCCCGCGCAACACCGGTGTTCTTCCGTCCGGCGGAGAGTTTGGCATAGCGATCGAACAGTTGGGGAATCTTGCCCGAACGATTGTCCTCTCCGAACATCAAGGCACGACGTTCGCGCACATCCCCAAGAGCATCCAGAATCTGCCGACCCTGATGTCCCAGTGAAAGTCCGTAGATATATTCGGCCACCTGGTTCGTGCCGAGCGTCGCTAACTGCTGCAGTTCGCGCACACCGACCGCAAAGATGTCGGTGTAAACTTCTTCGCTGGTTCCGGACAGTAGATTCGTAACAGCCTGTTCTTTGTCAATTCCTTCCGGGCCGCCGGATAGACGAAGCTTGCCGCGTCCTTCGAACTCCGCTCGCCGATGAATTCGCCAGGTTCGACCGCCGTGTTCACATCGTAACGCACCACGCCAGGGCTGTTCAGCATCTGGCCGATGCCACGCCGGCTCCGTTGATAACGGCTCGTAACCGTACAGCGTTGAGCGAATAAATCGCATTAACGTTGTCTTGCCGGCTTCGTTCGGACCGTAGATAACGTTCAGGCCCTTCGGATCCAGACGCAGCAGCAGGCTTCGCCAGATTCGAAAACGGTCGATATCGATTTCCGTCAGCCTCATGCCGAAGTCCTCTGCAAGACTGCATCGCGTCCAGTAGTATTCTTATCCTGATTAGTCATCGGAGTCCTCATCTTCAGGAGATTCCGCGTCCGTCAGGTCGGTGATTTCTTCGTCTGCGTCTTCCGCTGCTGGCTCATCCAGAAACGAATCGTCCGGATCACCTTCAGCGAAAACGCCATCAATACCGAAGTCCGGTGCAAACCACGCCGCACCGTCAGTCCGCATGCGAGCCAGAATCTGTTCCGGATCGACCGATGGCATCAGCGAAGTCAACCGCTGCTTCCAGCCTGCCGTCAGGTCTTCATCACCGTCGATCAGTGACTGCAAAGCTTCATCCGAGAGCTGCTTCGATCGTGTCACGAAAGTCTGAAACTGATCCGCCAGGCTTGTTGGTGGATCTCCAATGGGCCAGCCGTTCGGAAGAGTGCGAATATCGTGCAGCAGCCGAATCGTTCGTCCCGCATGACGCAGCTCATCCAATTCGACTGCGGCTGCGACATCAAGGTCGTTGCGAGTCAGCTCCTGCAAGGCCGGAAGAACGCCTCGCAGGACCCAGCTGACGGACCAGATGCGGTCGGCCGCACTGGGCTTGAGTTCCATCAGGCAGGTTTTCATCTGCTGCAGCATGGCCGACAATGTCGTATTCGGACGCACGTTAACTTCAATCGTCTTCCAGTCGACGCAACTGGTGTCGACCGACGTGATACGAACTTCGCCATTCGCATCGATCTCAACCAGCGAACAAGCTCCGCCGGCTCCTTCGAGTTGACTGCGAGCCTGAGTTGTCCCCGGGCAATGCACAACTCCATCTTCGCGCCACAGTGTGGTACGAGCCATCTCGCCGGTCAGTGCAAGGTAATTCAGTTGGCCTTCACGCAGCATTTCGTCCGTGTATTTGATGAAATCAGGATCCAGCGACGGATGCTCATCCGTCGGGCCGGATTCGAGACTGTCCAGCGATCGCTGGACCTGACGGCGACGGCTGTCGGCAATGCGGCGCGGCTTGTCGCCGTTCTCTGCGTCGATCGAACGCCAGACGCGAGTCGATTCGTCGTTGTCACCTGCGTCCAAATTTGCACCGGGAGCATCGATCCGTTCTCCCGACACGACATTCTGCATGGTGGAAGCAAGAGCTTCGTCGGAGGCCGAGGCGGCCATGGAAGCCATCCGGCGGGCTTCTTCAAACTTGGCTTTGCTGACGACACCGATGCGAAACGGCTGAACTCCGCCACCACCGCGAGCAATCACGCGAATCCCGAAATCGTCAACTTCGCCAAACCACATGGAGGCGGAAACTGTCGTCGCAAGCTGATCTTTTACATACAGCTCCATCGGCTCGGGACTTGAGCTGTAGCAGACGGTGACATTCTCTGGCAATTCGGGAATGGCTCGCCAGGCTTCCGGCGGATCGGCATCGCCGGGCAATACGAAGACATGAATGTTCTGTTCGTCGAGCCGATGAAAGCCCTTCAGCAGCCTGAGTCTCGCGCGGAGACTGCGATCGGCCTCAATAAAGATGTTGCCCGACAGAAGCAGAAAGTCCACGTCACGCTTGATGCACACTTCGATGACTTCATCAAAGGCGTACAGCGTCGCGTCTTCGAATGCAAAGCGAAGTTCGTCAGTCAGCTTCTCCGTCGTTTGCACGCTGACGGGAACATCCAGACGAACATTAGCAGCATGAATAAATCGTTGTGGCTCAAACGCCATCGTTCAGAGTCCCTTCCGACATACGATTTGGTGCCGTGGTTTCCCAAGGCGACAAATGACTCCTTCAGAAGCGAAACGCTTCTGACCCGCTCCGATGAACGTTCAGATGGTCAACAATACAATATTGTCTGATAATCTGAACGAATGGCACCTCACGGGGATTCGGTAAGCTGCCAGTCGCTGAGAAGTCTAATAAACCTGCGAAGCTGGGGAAAGCCTTCTCGTTGAGCAGTTCCGGCAGTTTTTTCGTGAAGATCAAGGTTGGAAGCAGGTTAGAGTCCGTACCAGCAGGGCTCGCCATTGAGATTTGTCACCTCTACGAATGCGATGAGCAAGGGCGTTGCTGCAGACACAAGAGTCTGAGACAGTTTCCGAAAATCCCGCCAGGCAATTGGCCGCAACGCCGAATTCCTTCCCATGCAGACAAGAAAAATCATACTCGGCACATCAACCTGGCTTACGCTGATCATCGGCGGTGCACTCGCTGTTAACAGCCAGTTCGCGGCCAGTGGTCGCGGGGCGTCAGAGACCGTCGCGGGGATTGCAGGCTGGCTGGCTGGAGCGCCGCAGGAATACTCTGCGGTGTCCGCTACGCACCTGTTGCTGGCTTCCGGTGATCCCGTTTTCCTGAAAACTGAGGATGGACGCTATCGCCAGGTTGGACGCGTTCGCAACAACTTTGCCCCACCTCCTGTTGATTCAAGTAAGCCAGTTTTGCCTCATATCGAAGCGTATACTCAGAAGGCGACAGTCGTTCTTTATGACTCGGCCGTCGATAAAGCATTTCCGCTCGGCTATCAGCTTGAGTATCACACCACACCCACGGCATTGGACTGGGTTGCCACCACACTCATCACTTCGGAACGGCAGCAGCAGATTGCCGAGATCATTGCGAAGGACTGGGAGCAACACCGCGAACAGGTGATGCTGAAACTGCAGCCGATTGTCGAGACCGGCATCGGGAAATGCGTAGAGGCGATCGAGACCGAATTGCCGACGGTCCTGAATGCTCATCGAGGCGACTTTGGAAAGCTGGCTGATCGCTATCAGGTCGAGATTATTCGCAATCAGATTGTTCCGCTGGTTCGTACTGAAATTCTGCCGATCGTTCAGGAAGAAGTTCGCCCCCTGGCCACCGAACTGGGGAAAGACCTATGGAATCGAGTCTCCCTGTTCTCATTTACGTGGCGATATCTTTACGACGTGTCTCCATTGCCGGAGAAGAACGCTGTGAAGCTGGAGTTTGATCGCTTCATGAAAGAAGAAGTCACCCCCGCGCTGGAATCACGTTCGAACGAGTTCGTGGAGGTGACCGAGCGAATCCTGGGGCGAATCAGTCGCAATGAAAAAGTCCGCTCGGTGATTCGAGAAAACCTGAAGAAGGTTGCGACCGACAAGGAGCTGCAAACAATTGTCTGGGCCATTGTGCAGGAATCCGTGATCAATAACCAAACGCTCCGAACCACGATGCGAGACTACTGGGCCAGCGCAGAAGTTCAGGATGCCATGAGTGCGGCGACGGCAAATTTTGAGACAACGGCCAGAGCTGTTGGCGATACAATTTTTGGCAGCCGCGAAGGCGGAGTGACCCCGGAGTTCGCTCGCGTCCTGCGTGCTCAGATTCTGATGAAAGATCGTCGCTGGTTCGTAATCGCGCCCAAGCCAGTGACGCCCGCACTTCTGCCAAGACCGGAAGTGGGAGGTCTCGTCATGATTGCGGCAGCTCAGCCCATGCCGTTTCCTCTTGAGTTCGAAGGTGCCGAGCAAAGCCCTTTGTCTGTGTATCACTCCGAGAATCCGGAGGCCGTGGATTCCACGCCGCAAGCCGATAAGCCCTGAATGGTATCCCAAAGGATATTACACTATCTCTCGGGCGATATTTTAGCAGGCCTTGAGACAGGCGAATACTCCGCCCATTGTGACTCGCAATTCTTCAAAGCCATTCTGCATATAGACTTGCGTCGCTATTTGGGAAATATTTCTCTAACTGGCACAGAGCCTGCTTTGTCACATCTCATCAAACGACACGACAACGAGATGGAATCAAAAACAGGAGAATGGGATCATGGCCAGCAAGTCGCTCTTCAAGTCATTAGTGGGATTGTTAGCCCCAAAAGCTGATGCTGTTAACGAAGCGGGTGGAACGGCTTACGAATTCTCCACAAAGCACAAATTGGCTCAGTACGCGGCAACCGGATGCCTGAACAACACATTCTATGTTTCTGCCGAAGACCAGCTCGCAACGATTCTGGAGCTATGCGGTGCGAATGAGCCGGAATACATCGCTCAGGTAGCCCTGTTCGCACGAGCGAAGGGTTACATGAAGGATATGCCTGCACTTCTTTGTGCTGTGCTTTCGGTTCGCTCTCCGGGTTTGCTGGCCGAGATCTTTGATCGAGTCATCGACTCGCCGAAAATGCTGCGGAACTTCGTGCAGATTATGCGGTCCGGAGTTGTTGGCCGAAAAAGCCTCGGAACGTTGCCAAAGCGATTGATCCTGCAGTGGCTGGAGAATCGCACGGACGAACAGTTGTTCTCTGGTTCTGTTGGTAACGATCCGTCACTGGCGGATGTGATCAAGATGGTTCATCCCAAGCCAAAGGATGCTTCGCGAGAAGCTTT
>CAIJTV010000860.1:0-4899 GCA_903823635.1 uncultured Planctomycetaceae bacterium | reverse complement strand
TCTGATTTCCGGCGGAACGGTTGCGGAGAACTCCGCAGCCGGCTCGTTCGTGGCGAACTTCTCCGGTGTCGATGCCGATGCGGGCGATTCCTTCGTCTATTCACTGCTCAGCAGTGCTGGAGGTCAGTTTACGATTGATGCCAACACTGGCCGATTGACGGTGGCCGCAGGTGCGGCACTGAATTACGAAGCCGTGGCAACGCTTCCGATTACTCTGCAGGTGACGGATTCCGCGGGCCTGACGTTCAGCAAGTCGTTTACAATCAATATCGCTGACATCAATGACGCACCGGTTGCGTACAGTGATCAACTCACATCGCTGCAGCTCAAGGCACTCGATCTTTCCGGCAGCGGAATTCTAACGAACGATCATGATGAAGATGGCGACATTCTAAGGGCGATCCTGATTGGCGGCCCGTCTCACGGCACATTAACGCTGAATGCCGACGGGACCTTAACGTACCTGCCGACCGACTTGTTCTCGGGGACCGATTCGTTCCGGTATCAAATTACCGACGGCAATCTGACGAGCAATATCGCGACGGTCACTATTGATGTGGTGCCTTCTGTTTCCCGTGGCGGTGGGAGCGGTGGAACAACGACCGGCGGCGGAACTGCCGGCACAGGGAGCGGAACAGGTACAGGGGACGGAACTGCAGGCACGGAAAGCGGATCCGGGACAGGAAGCGGAACAGGCGGAGTGTCCGGCGACAGTACCGATAGCAATACCGGCGGCAATTCCGATGGCACCGGGACTCGGGCAACACCCCCGACGACCGCGGACACGATCGCTGATCCTGGTGCTGAACCTACATCACTCTTTGACAATGTGATCAATGGTGCGTCTGTTGCAGAGGAGAGTTCCAATCAGACGCTGTCGGAAAGCATGATGCTTATGATGGTCGTCAAGGATGAATTCCTTAATGCTCGAGATCTTCCGGAGGACAGGTTGAGCGATGCGGCTCGTCAATCGTCAGCGGGCCATACAGATTCCCGGCTCCTCAGAAGCGTCTTTGGCGGATACTCATTTGACGTCGATCTGCGCAGCGCGATTGCATCGGGTGTCTTCTTTACGATTGAAACAGTAGCTGCGCCCGAAGTCTCGGTAGATGCCGATACGACGCCACAGGTCGCCGAGAAGATTGTCGTTGGGTCTGCGGCCGTCGTTTCGACCTCCTTATCGGTAGGATACGTGGTCTGGATTCTCCGAGGCGGTTCGATTCTGACTACATTCATGTCTGCTCTACCAGCATGGCAGAGTTTTGACCCGCTCCCAATCCTGCAGTCATTTGAACGCAGGGATGAAACCGACGACGACTCTCTGCTTTCGATCGCAACCCGAGGGATAAAAAAACGGCCCCGGAAGTCGTAGTTCGCCTGAATCCGCTCACGGAGTTCACGAACACTCACTCCTTGTAAACGCCACCCCGGGGAGATAGTGACCAACCATCTCAACGTTGTCGCTATCCCGCGAGAATCGGCTGAAACCATTCTCACGTCGATTCTTCTGCCGTCAGGTGCCACTGCCGGTGAAGCGAGAACCTGCATTCGAGCCCGGGCACTGCTCGACTGGCGTTTCAGTCTCAGCACCGCCATAATCCGCTGGCGTTGTTTATCCATTGGACCATAACGACAACTCGAAACCGTCTGCCCCATGCTGTTTTACGGTCGCGTCTTTTTGACATTCTTTCGCAACTCGCTGATTCGCGAGATGATGTTCCCGGCGAACTTTCTGATTCAGGTGGTCACTCGTTTGTTCTGGTTTTCAGCACGAGTCGCCTTGTTTGGAATGATCTACGGTGAAGTGGACCATATTCAGGAATGGTCGAAGCACGAATACTTCGCGTTCATGGCGACAGGGATGCTGATCAATTCGATCGTGGAGGCATTCTTTATGCCGAATTGCGCGACGTTTTGCGAAAATATCCGCACCGGCAAACTGGATTTCGCGCTGACCAAGCCGGTCGATTCGCAGTTTCTGGTTTCTCTGGAACGAGTCAGCGTGGCCATGTTTAGTCAGTTGCTGCTGTCAGTCACTTTGCTCGGCTGGGCGCTGTATAACATTGACCATGCGTTGTCGGTGATGCAGGTCGTTATGTACATGTTCTATGTGCTTGTGGCGGTAATGTTTTTCTATTCGATGATGATTACCACAGCCTGCACGAGTATCTGGTTTGGGCGAAATCAGGGGCTCTATGATTTCTGGTTCTATATCACGATCTTCGCGCAGTATCCTCGCAGCATCTATGACGGCCATGATGCCAGTCGATTGGAAACCGGTGAAGCTCTGCAGTTCGCCTTTTCCTGGATCGTGCCCATTCTGCTGGTCGTCACTGTCCCGGCGCAGATCATTACGGGGACGCTGACGGATTGGCGTTTCGCCACCGTTTGTGTCGTGGCCGCCAGCGCGTGCCTGGTGATTTCGCGCAATGTGTTCCAGTGGTCGCTCAATCACTACCGCGGCGCAAGCAGTTAGTGTTTTGAGAAGGCGTGACCAAAACTTGTCAACTGTGAGCCTTCGGCTGCTGTTGAGTCATGCAGTGGAATGCACCAAGTCCCCAGACGAGATCAATTGCGTTGACGCCCACGACGTCACGTTCGGGGTAGCAGTCCTTTAGTTGCTGCATTGCGATATCATCAGCTGGATCGCCGAAGACCGGAACGATGATCGCTCCGTTGGTGATGTAGTAGTTGCAGTAACACGCTGGCAGACGATTGTCTTCCAGAGTTTTCGGCTGAGGCATAAACAGTGGAATCGGAATCAACGATTCACCGCGACCGTTCTTCGCAGCAGCAACAGCTTCAAAGTTCGCACTGAGATCAGACGCTTCCGGCGCATCTTCCGAATACGGAGCCGCCACGAGAACTCGCCGCTCGTCAACAAACCGCGCGACCTGATCAATATGCCCGTCGGTGTCGTCGCCAATAATACCATGTCCTGGCAACCAGACGACGTTTTTCGCCTGAAGCCAGGTCGCAAGCACTTCTGTCATGCTCTCAATCGTCGCGCCGGCATTGCGATTTGGATTGAGCAGGCAACTGGCTGTCGTCAAAATCGTCCCGGCCCCATTCCCTTCAATCGCGCCGCCTTCAAGGATCAATTCCGGCCGCAGAGTTTTGATCCCGAGTGCAGCACCGATGCGACCGGCGGTAAGTTCGTCGAAATTCCAGGGCGGATATTTTCCGCCCCACGCATTGTAGTTCCAGTCGATGATGACCTGTTTGCCGGCCGCCTGCGTTCCTTCTCGACCATTCAGGAATATCGGACCGTGATCGCGACACCACGAATCGTTGACGGGGATATCGTACAGCTCAGGGGTAAACCGGCTTCCTCGGCGACTACAGGCCGCGTCAATCAATGGTCGAGCTGACTCGGCGACACCGGGACCGCCGGCGAGAATTCGCACAGGTTCGTAACAGGCCATCGCTGCGACGAATTCCGCAAACGCCGCCGGAATCCGTTCAAAAATTCCCGGCCACGTATTGGGGTTCACCGGCCACGCAACCCAGGTGACTTCATGAGCTTCCCATTCGGCCGGCCAGCGATAATCAGTCAAAGAAGTCGATAGTGTCATGTCGTTTTTCGAACGATAAGAGTGAGTCGGAGGTTTTGTCGTTACGAATGTTAGCAGGCTTCCCGCGTTCGCCCCAGGCAACGGAATCCATCGCCAGCTTTTTCGTGACAACGGAATTCCGGCTGCTGAAAAATCAACGTCACTCTCGTGAATCCGCAGAGGATCAGTTCCCTGCCACACTGATACTTGAAGCGGATTCCTGTAGACTGGCTGCAAGTCGCCTCTTGATTTACGTTGTTATCAGCCGCCGGGCGTTAGCCCCCGGTTATTCTTACAGAGCGGCAAGAACCGGACGCTAACGCGTTCCGGCTAATTGGTTCAAACACCTTCAAGACACCGCTCCAGACTAACGTCGGATTGTGTTTTTTTCAGCCCTTGTGCGAATCCAGAAACCTGCCAAATGAATCCCACTCTGGAATCTCAACTCAAACGGACGATTCGGCGAGGACGTGTCTTATCAGCGCCGGCTCAGTTGGCGGGCTACAACACCGACGGGCTGGGCTATAAAACCTTTCGACCTGATGCTGTGGTGATCCCGGCCGACGCGGAAGAAATGATCGCTCTGCTGCGCGAATCGCGGGAGCTGAATGTTCCTGTGACAATTCGAGGCGCAGGCACTTCTCTGTCGGGCGGTCCCGTGGCCGCGGAGGGCGGCATCGTGGTACACACTTCGTCGCTGAAGAAGATTCGCACGATTTCTCGCGAAGGCTTCTGGTGCGAAGTCGAATGCAGCGTGACCCTGAGTCAGCTCGATGAAGCTCTGCGAGCACACAACTTGTTTTACCCACCGGATCCTTCCAGCGGCCCCGTTTGTACGCTCGGCGGCAACGTCGCCATGAATGCCGGCGGCGCGCATTGCTTTCGTTATGGCGTCACCAGCAACTATGTGCTCGGGCTGGAAGTCGTAATGCTTGACGGCAGCGTGCATCGGTTCGGCGGACCAGCCGGAGGTCGCGGCGACTGGCATGAAGATTGGAAGCGGCTGATGGTTGGCTCCGAAGGAACGCTCGGCGCGTTTACTCGGTTCTGGTTGCGAGTATTACCGCGCCCCGAGAAAGCCTGGACTTTCCGAGCCACGTTCCCGGATCTGCATTCCGCTGAGAAGGCTGTTCATGGTCTTGTGGTCCATCCGTCGTTTCCTGTCGCGATCGAATTGATGGATCCGCGATTCGTGGCCATGGTTGAAAACAGCCCGATGGCGGTTGGTCTGCCGACGGACGCTTTTTTGCTGGTCACGGAAATCGAAGGGCCTGCTGTGCTGGTCGACGCCCGAGTTCACTCCGTCGCGCAGTTGCTGAAAGATGCCGGCGCATTGGAGGTGAAT
>CAIJTV010000859.1:0-4961 GCA_903823635.1 uncultured Planctomycetaceae bacterium | reverse complement strand
TTGCCGGACGCGAGTATGTCATCGAGATCCTGTCTGATGAATTCGCGAGCACAGGCTTCACCGCGAATGGCAAGCCTTTCAATTACGGAACGACACGTAGTTACCAACTGTCTATTGATGCACCAGCCGCCCCTCCAGGCGGTGCCAGCAGCCCGAGCACAAGTGGAGCTGGTTCAGGTGCATTTTCAGGCGGGTCGGTGAGTGGCCCCGTACCATCGGTCGAATCCGGAGGAGCTGGGGCTGGAGCTTCTGGTGCCAGCATCCCAGGTGCACGACCAACAGCCGCGTTTGTGGCGGTGTCTCCCGATCCACGTTCCACGTCAGCGGGCGGCGTCACTCTGAACTTCTCTGAAGACGTGGCCGGCGTTGATATTGCCGACTTCAGCCTGACCAGAAACGGCGTCAGTGTGCCATTGACCGCTGGCATGATGACTCGAATCAGTGCCAGCAGGTACCTCCTTAACCTGTCCACCAATACAGCGACGGCCGGGACCTATTTGCTCACACTGCGAGCCTCAGGCTCCGGTATTCTCGACTCGGAAAATCTGGCACTGCTGACCAATGCAACGGAAACCTGGGTGACCAGTACAGCTGTGAACACCGTTGCGGATACCCCTGACACAAATCTCGGAGACAGGTTGAGTCGTGACATTAACGGCAGCGTCTCTCTCCGTGCCAGTGTTATGGAAAGCAACCAGGTTCCGCACCTCGATGAGATCCAGCTGGGTTCCGGACAATACGTGCTCACTCAGCTCGGCCGTTTTGAAGATGATGCACTGACAGGGGACCTTGACATCAAGGGCTCAACAACCATCCGCGGGGTGAGCGCTGCAGCAACGATCATCATGGGTGCCGACATCGACCGAATTTTCCATGTCTTCCCGCGGGCCACATTGACCCTCGAAAACCTGACCATTCGTGGCGGTGAAGCATTCGATGGAGGAGCCATCTTCAATGAGGGCACAGTCATCCTGCGAAATGTCAACGTGCTCGACAATGAGGCATTCAATCAGGGTGGAGGGATCTTCAACGCTCCAAACTCGGTCCTTAATGTGTTCGGCTCCTCCATCGACACCAATATTGCTGGTTCACGAGGTGGTGCAGTCAACAATCTGGGCACTACAACCTACCTCAATACCACGATCGCACGAAACACCGCTATCTCACGCGGTGGTGGGATTTTCAATGAAGGCTCAGCAACAGCCAGCCTGATCAACGTGACGGTCGCCGGTAATACTGCGGCCTCTCGCGGAGCAGGTCTGGCCAGCGAAGGCTCAAGAACCAGCACTCTGGGCAACTCTATTATTGAGGCCAACGTCACCGTCGCACGAGTCCCTGCGAGTGGGGCAACGATCAATCGCGATTTGATGGGTGTTGTGATCTCTCTGGGGAACAACTTTATCCAGGTTCTCGACAGTCGGTCGACAACGGCCACAACGGCAGGGTTGCTGACATCAGACAAGTTTGGCCGTGATGCGACTCCATTCGCCACATTGACCAGTGCTCTGGCTCGTGGTGCAAGTAACGGTGTAGGGTTCCGGGCACTGATCCCAAGCCGAGCTGCGGTTGATGGCGGAAGTAATTCGGTTTACCCAGGCTCGAACCTTCTGTCCCAGAAAGATGCCATCGGCAACCCTCGCCTCATCGAAGGCAACTCTGATGGTATTATTACGATCGATGCGGGTGCAGTTGAGCATCTCGTGAACACTCCGGTTGCCATTTTCACGGCCACGCCAAATCCAGCGGCATTCGGTGATCCAGTCTCCTTTGATGGTCGTGGTTCGACACACCCAAACCCCGCGGTTGGCATCATCGTGCTGTGGGAATGGGATTACGACTTCAACGCGACTAACGGCTTTGTACCGCGGCTGACGGGTTCAACCGCCAGCAGGACCTACCCGTCTTCACCGAAGACAAACTACACAGTAATGCTTCGCGTGACGGACAACTTTGGCAACGTCGGCTTCTTCTCCCGTGAGATCGTCATCGGCAAACCAACGACACCAGTCATCGATCGACCGGCTGCTGCTCGTCCGGGTGTGAAGCCCGTCACAACGGACCTGACACCGACTTTCCGCTGGACTGCAGACCCTGCGACCTATGACCTTGAACTCTTCAGGATTACAGGCACAAGCAGAGTTCCGGTATTCCCGCTCGTGTCTTTGACAACGAAGACCTATACCCCAACCACTCCGCTGGCCATGGGCGAGTATGAGCTGATTGTGACGGCCCGTAACAACAGCTTTAGTTCACCAAGTGCTCCTTACCGGTTCCTTGTGGGCGGAATGTCCGGGCTTGCTCCAACAGGAGATACTTTTGACCTGACACCAAAGTTCCGTTGGGGAAGTGTCATTGGCTCTTCACGGTACGAACTTCAGGTTCGACGCGTTCTGCCGACGGTCGTACAGGGAGTCGTCAGTGAAGCGTTCATCTCCGACACTTCCTTTGAACCAACAACTTCACTCGGCCTTGGAAAGTTCGAGTGGCAGGTGCGAGCTTACGACATCGACGGTGTGGCTGGTGCGTGGAGCAGCGTACAGACTCTCACAATCAAACAAATTGCGATGACCACCCCGGGACCGGTTACGGTGGACACGACACCGACGTTCACGTGGACCAACATGGACTCCGGCGATGGAACAACCAGATACGAATTCTGGCTGAACAGGATCGGTGGCCAGGCGAAACTGATTGTCGAGCCTTCCCTGTCGACGACAAGTTACACTCCGACGACTCCGATTCCAAACGGCACCTACGATGCGTGGGTTCGTCCGTTGTCTGCGGATGGAGAAGGCGGATTGTGGAGCTTTACTCGCCGTTTTGTCATGGATTATCGCGTTGGACCGGTCACTTACGCCCCTGCCGGGGTTTCGACAGATACCACGCCAACATTTCGCTGGCAGGCCGCCGACGGTGCCTCGGGATACAACCTATGGGTTGATAATCTCAGCACCGGCGTTGAGAAGACGATCTTTGTCAGAGTTCCGCAGCAGGCCAATTCTGCTGAGATCAGCTACACACCAACAGTCGCACTGACTGCTGGTAATTATCGCTGGTGGGTTCAGACTGTCGCCCCTTCAGGTCTCACGACCAGCTACAGCGCTGGTACTGACTTTAATGTGCCGGTTCCATCGATCCTTTCTCCCCGAGGTTCAATTGCCTCAAATCTGCCACTTTTCAGGTGGAGTGGCGTGACCGGCTATGTGTCCTATGAACTATGGGTTGATAAAGCAACGAGTGGAGCTAAAGAGGTCCTGAGGGTCAAGGGGATCACCACAACGTCTTATCAGACAACATTGCCTCTTGAGAATGGTGACTTCAAAGTCTGGGTTCGTGGCTACGATAAAGACGGCAACATTTCTCAGTGGAGTGGACCTGCGGACTTTACTGTTACGGTTGGTGTCGGGATTGCTCCGATCCTCACAAACTCTTTCAGCAACTTCAATGGCACACGAACATTCAACTGGTCTGGTGGTACCGGAGCATTCAGCTATGAAATCATCGTCAAGCGAATTTCAGATCCTGATCAGCCCGTCGTGTTGAACCAGACGGGAATTACCGGAAGAACATTTACGTCTCCAGCATCATTCTCTTCCGGAACCTACCGCTGGTGGATTCGCGGACTGGATGTCAATGGCAACGGGCTTCCGTGGAGCCAGCCGCAACTGTTCTTCGCACAGACGAACGAAGCAGTCCCGACGGATGTCACCGAGATAGCATTGGCCGCGACGACTCCAACTGTGTTTGATGCCAGTGCAGGCTTCTGGTCCGATGACATTGTTCGCAGCATTACAGCCACTCCGGCAGGAACCGTTGTGCAGATCGATCCGATGTCAGTGACGCTGGAACCGATGACTGAGCAGTCAGTGATCGTGGACGACATTGCTGGCATCGATGATGTCATGGGAGAATGGGCCAGCCTTAACATGGATGAAGCCTCGACTCAGGTTTTCCCGGTTTCATTGCCAACGGTCAAAACTCCGGTCGTGTCGGCAGAGAACTCAAAGTCTGAAAGTGAAAACCGAGCACTGGACCTGCTGATGGCAGGGATGGCTCTGGGAGCGGTTGTTTCCAAAGCCCGAAAGTCGAAAGACCAGCAGTAATCGGGGTTGCCTCAAACGCGGTTAAAAAACAGGACGACCGGCTGAATTTTCGGCCGGTCGTTTTTCATTGGGCTCAAGCGGGAAAGTACTCTCCTTGCAAAAAGAGCATGTTTTTATGCTGTTTGGCAAGGACAGAACTGATTTCGGTTCTCGCTCCGGCTTGAAAGATGGTGGCTGCTGTCAATTCAGAAGGAAACATCAAGCCGTTTCAGGTGTTGCAGAACGATGCAGCCTCGGCTCCTCGCTGCGTTTTGCGACAGTCTTTGGTTGCGTACCGAGGGGTCTCGGTGTATGGTCCAAAGCAGGGAAATATCGCCAGAAACGTGGTTTTCGCAAAGTTTTGAAGTGTTCAGGAAATTTTTGCGGATGTGCCACGGTATTTGCGTTACAGATATCGACAGGTGGTATCTGCTGCGTTTTGAATCACATCAATGCCTCGCAGATCGGTGTTAAGGGTCGGAAGATTCACCTGACGGACAGGACGGTCCCCAGATTGTTGCCTTGCCCGACTGCTGCTGTGTTCGTTATTTTGAATTCACTCCGTGCCTTTCTAAGTCTCGCTTTTCGGGAGTCAAGCTCATGCAAACGCGTCGTTCACTCATCCTGTCGAAGACATCTCGACGCGGATTCACCCTGATCGAGTTGTTGGTGGTCATCTCCATTATCGCAACTCTGATGGCCCTGATCCTTCCTGCTATCCAGCAGGCCCGTGAAGCTGGCCGAAGAACTCAGTGCCAGAACAACCTCAAGAATCTCGCCCTTGCGGCGATCAGCTTTGCAGAAACCCGCCGAGGGATTCTGCCTCCATACGGAACTTATGCTAATAACGATCCGACCGCAAATTTGATCATTCGTCCA
>CAIJTV010000858.1:0-4016 GCA_903823635.1 uncultured Planctomycetaceae bacterium | reverse complement strand
GGTGAAGAATTCGGTTCAGTCTTCGGCCCAATAGGCCACAAGCCTGACTTAGAGCCAGCATTCTTTCAATAACTTTTCGACGCGGCAAAATATTCGTACCTCAACGCGGAACTCCGATGCAGCCAGCGGAGCATAAGAGCTGCCCGAGTCGCAGGATCGCCGGGATCATGATCATCATCAAATCGACGAGGCACGATGAAGTCATAGGTCGGCAATGTATTGCTCGTCGCATCGATCCGAATCAACTCACCAAAGCCCAGTTCATCACAGAGTGAAGATATGGATCCGTGATGACACCAGGGATCAGGCCAGGGGCCGTAGCCGTCGTTCAGGATCGCAGCCACCGCGAAACGCGGAAAACTCTCGATGTGTGGCACATCCAACAGAACAATATCGGATGCGACAAAGCGTCCTCCGGGCTTCAGAACTCGCAAGACTTCAGCCAGAAACTTGCGTCGTGATGGAAAGTGAAACATCGCCTCCACACAGAACACGCAGTCGAAAATCTGATCCTCAAATGGCAACTGGCAGGCATCTCCTTCCTGCCAGCGCAAGGAGTTTCCGGATTGAGGTCGAATGCGGTGGCAGATATCGAGTTGCTCGGGATCGACATTCAATCCCGTCAGTTCCATTCCCGACCAATGGTCGTTGATTCTCTCGATCAGACCGCCCAGACCGCAACCGGCATCCAGCACGGACTGACCATGATTAAGCTGAGCCAGGCGAATCATCTGTTCGTCCAGACGCTGCTGAGCCGCTTGAAATTCGCTGGCAGAGATTACTGGCGGCGACGCTGTTTCCGTTGACCCGGAGTGCGTGATCTCTTCTGCAACCGAATCCCAGTGCCCAAGATGAGCGCATCGGTTTTTGTTTCCGTCGTGATACGACGCAACGATGCGTTCAAAGTAGGCTGGCACGCTTGCGGACATGAGCTAACCAAACAACGCGGCAATCGGTTGCCCCATATCGGTGATGGGAACAGGGCGATCGCCGTCGTAGAGGTTCTTCGAATAATCGATTCCCAGGGCCGCATGAATTGTGGCGAAGAAGTCCGGCACTCCAACAGGGTTCGTCACAATCTTCTTGCCCAACTCGTCCGTGTCGCCGTACGCTCCGCAATGCCTGAGACCACCGCCAGCCAGCACGCACGTGAATGCCGTTCCCTGATGACCTCGACCACCGCCGCTGTCAAATTCCGGCGGGCGTCCAAACTCCGTGGTGACCACGATCAGAGTTTTCTCGAGCATTTGCTTGGATTCAAGATCTTTAATCAGGCCCGCGATGGCAGTATCCAGTTCCTGAATCAACGCATGCTGGCGCACGATTCCTTCGTTGTGCACATCCCAACCTGCACCATTAAGGAAATTAAGGTTGTGTGAGACTTCGATAAACCTCACGCCACGTTCAATCAATCGGCGAGCCAACAAACAGCGCTGACCAAACTCACCGCCATAAGAAGCACGCAGGTCGGCGGGCTCGTTGTCCAGTTGAAAGCTTTGCATAAAGTCCGGACCGCTCAGGCGAAGACTCTGTTCAATGGCCGCATCATAGTCCTGCAGTTGTTGATCAGTGACTTCGACCTGGCTCTTCCGCAGTTCCTCCAGAAATCCCTGGCGACGTGATTGGCGCGAAACTGAGATTCCATCAGGCCTCGATAAGCCCGCCGGACCTCGGCTGGTATCAGTCAGATACAGATAACTGTCACGAGTTCCCAGGAAGCCTGGTCCGCGAGTAATATTAGGATAGCCGATCACAACATACGGCGGCGCTCCGTCAACGGCGGCACCTCGTTCATGAGCCACTAAAGAACCGAGCGAAGGGTAAATGACGGTCCCACTGACTGCTCGGCCAGTATGCATGCGATTGGTCGCAGCGGCATGCTCATCGATCACATTGTGATTAACGGTTCGCACGGCCGTCACGCGATCCATCAGGCCCGCAACCTGCTTCAGGTGTTCACAAACCCGCACGCCCGCCACTGCGGTTTCAAGGCTGTCGTAATACGAGCCCGCTTGTTTCTTTGCCGGATCACCTTTGGCCTTCGGATCGAAGGTGTCACCAGCTCCCATACCGCCGCCAAGCCAAATCGAAATCACATGTTCGGCTTTGCCACGGATAATCTCGGAGGCAACCCCCGAATGACTTATCGATGCCGCCAGGGTACTCGCACAGCCAGTGGCCAAAACCTGTCGGCGCGTGAAACTGGGGAAGGATTCGTGGTGGTTCATACAGGGCCCGCGAAGATCATCGGTTCGACATCAGAAGAGTTCTCTGACGTGGGTTCGAACGCGACTGTGGGAAGACAACTGTGGGAAGTCAATTGAGACGCTGAGTTATCAATAACTGCAGAACAATCTCACTCCCGATTGTCTCATGCGGACAAGATTCTCGCAATGGCTCAGATCTGCTGCCGCGAATTGTTTGGCCCGGATTTTTCCGCATCGGAGAACTCAAACACCACAAGCGTCACGGCCGGAACCGCCTTTGCGGAGATTCTGGCTGACTTTGCGGCTGATCCTTTCGCGACAACGGCTGAGTTTTCGACAGGCCCCGGACTCGTCGCATTCGCACTACCGGCCGCAGCAACCTGTTGGTTGGCCGCAACAGTCTGTTCGTCACCTTTCATCGATGGCGACGACGGGAGCAAGACAAACACCTTTCCATGATGCAACTCTGATCGCGTCGGGTGTTTCAGGGATTCGCGAGCCGCAGCGATAAACATCGCTTCCTGAGAATCTGCCGGCGGCGTTTCTGTCACGTAGCCATTCGATGCCCCAACACTTTCCATGGCATTTACAACATCCTCCCGTCCCACAACGTTAGATGTCAGCACAACTCCCAGCCATCGTGATTCATCAGGCCCCGTGGAACCTTTCATTTGCAAACCAGCCTTCTGCACGATGGACTGAATCTGATCCATCGCCTGATCTCGATCCTTGCCGTCGATCTTCACCACCACCACATTCCAGTCATCGGACTGAATCAATGGTTGAACGTCCAACGAGGAGGACGCTTCGGGATTCGTTCCACCAGCAGCCTCAGTATTCGCGATCGCCGCTGCACCCAGCAACGCGTTCGGCGAAACATCTGCGGCCATTGGCACCGCGTCAGACATCATGCGCCCGTGTTCTAACATACGGCCGTGTTCCATCATCGCTGCGCTGTCCATGGACGAGGCACTCCCTGCGCGAGCTTCTATCGTCCCGTGCAGCCTCTCTGCTTTGGCCAGCATTGGTGCACCAGCGTTGTCCGGTCTTTGATTCAAAGCCAGCAATAACCCCGCACACAGCAATGACGTCACCGCCCCAACGACAACTCGCTGTGCGCCACTTCTTCGCGGAAGAATTGCCGGATCAGGTACGGGAGTCGCGCGGGGAGTCGTAATCACCGGCGTCTCGAAGAGCAATTTTTCTACTGAGCAGACCGGGATTCCCTTGAGCATACAACTGACCACGCCGGCCTGACGACGGAAGTTCTCGGATGCTTCCCGGTGAGCGGACTCAAGAGTCGCAAGACGCTCAGTTTCTGCCGCCCCCAAATCCCCGTCAAAATGCCGAGACAGAAGCTCGAATAGCGCTTGCTGGTCAGGAGATTCTGGCGTTTGAGGAGTAAATTCTGGCATGGAAAGCATTCGGCGGGACAAGTTCGGGAGGGAAACACACTGACGGAGGCAGCGGAGTGCGCGCAGTGATTTTGCTGTCAGACGTCGCTTTTTGAGCCGTAGTTCCGGGGATTCGTCAAGAATTCCATTCTCGGCAGGAATAGTTAAATGAACATGCGATCACTCCCGGTTCGGTGTGTGTCGGCTATTTCAAGCGGGGTTACAACGGCCCTCTGGAAGCTCCAGTGAGAGGAGCCGTCTCCGCCATCGAGGCAGAAACACAAACACGCAAATCTCGCAGTTGGTACCGAGCCAGTTGGTACCGAGCCAGTTGGTACCGAGCCAGTTGGTACCGAGGGAGTCTTCGATACTCCGAAGTAGTCCTGTCGAGTGGAGGGGACACCGCAGAATTCAG
>CAIJTV010000857.1:0-1820 GCA_903823635.1 uncultured Planctomycetaceae bacterium | reverse complement strand
TTTACGATTATGGGCTTCACATGGGGCCTGGTCATCACATTGCTTCTCAAGCGAAGTGCAACGGCAACACACGAGGCAGAACGTCGAGCAGCTCCCCGGTGACTTGCGGCAAGTGCTAACAAGGCGCTCAACCGGAGTCGCCAAACAGCCAGATTCGACATGGATAATCGCTTGCCGCTACTCGGTTAGCCTCGTCGTTAGCCTTCGCAACACTCAACACGCTCCAAAATATGGATTCAAACACAATGCTGTCCACGAACGGCGGAAAAGCACTGCTCGCTTTCGGGCTATTCCTGATCATTGGCCCCATCATTCAGCAGTGTTTGCTTAACTATGGATATCTCCCAACGTATTCCCCAAGTGACGCAACATCACAGTCTGGCCGCGGATACATTGAGGGTTCGCGATCGGGCGGCACTCTCGGCACATATGTATCAATCGTACTTGGGATTGCGATGGTGATACGAGCCTTCATGCCTGCGGATATTCGCAACCTCAAGCTTCCAAACGGCAGGACAGTCGCAGTGCTCATTGCGGTGCTGGCATTTGGCTCAGTGGCGATCTTGATGCTGATGGCGATCTTCGGGCCGGTGACTAGTGCAGGATAAACCAAGGAGGCGAACCAAGCCGCCAACCGGAGCGGTGACATCGGCCGGATTTGAAATAGACAATCTTTCGTCTCCGCCCAATTGCGGCAGGCGTTATATGGGAAGCATGAGCAGGGATTTATTGAAGTACTCATATTCTGCATGGTTCAGAAAACGCTCCTGAATCATCATTGGACAAAATGGGCTGTTGCACGCTACACAGTTCAATTGTCCCCACGGACGATATTAAGGCACTCTAAGGCCGTCATAGTATCTAAACAATTAACCTGGAACTCGGAATCCAGAAGATCAAGAACATGACAAAGAAGAGCAAGAAGAAGAACAGCACAAACGATGCTTCTATCGCCCGCTGGTTGATTGTGGCTTTCGGCGGCTTCGTGGGTGGTCTCTATCCGCCGGTCATGGAATACCGGGAATATGGCCAGGTGAGTGCGTTCAAAATGCTGATCCCGGTGTTCACTATGGCACTGGGTCTGGGGACCGCCGCTGTCGCCAGACTTGTTTCACAACAACGCCAGGACTAAGCCAGAAGCGATTCCGTCGGCTCCAGTCGTCATCAAAACACTGATCGACTATTCCAACTCTACCTCGAAAAATTTAAACACTTGTCCTGGATGGCGAGAACCGTAAAACGGTACGGTCATTTGGTCGGCCTGTCGCGCTGTGGGCAACTCACAGTTCCAGGTCACCCGTCGCCAACAACGGTTACCGCGGTTGTTCAGCAATGACAGTGCAGGGGAGATTTTGCAGTGCAACATGGACTGACTCAACGGCGCACTAGGTTACTGCTGGTCGTACTCCTTGTGATCATGGCGATGTTTGCTGTCGCTGACTATTTTTCAGCGTCAGCGCGGTACAGAAGACGACAAGACGTGGTAACACTTCGCTACTTGCTCTCCACTAAAATACGGCCAAATGAAACACTCCAACAGGTACCCTCCTTACTTGGTCCCGGGAAGCCTGCAAAAGGTGATTATCTTTCCCGCATGCTTAAATGGCAGGCTCGTCCTGACTTTCATCCCGAACTCTATCCCGAGGGCATCGAAACGCGAGATCAGTTCGTCTTCTTCACTGCAAATCCCAAGGGGGTTTACGTGTTGCAATTTCGTGACGATCGCCTTGTCAATTTTGATCCAACAGACTACGTTGGACGTGATGATCTCCTCTCATCGCTAAGCGGGAATTAGCCTTGGGAAATGTCGAACAATAAGA
>CAIJTV010000856.1:0-4722 GCA_903823635.1 uncultured Planctomycetaceae bacterium | reverse complement strand
TGCTCGCGGTGGTCAATGATTCCGATTGGTCCTGTGTAGCCGGACTTTCGAATCATTCCGATCATCTCCACATCGTGTTGACCCTGTCCGATCGGAAGAATCTTAGGTTGAGCGTTGTCGTTCATCCCATTCAGATTGAGACACAAAAGATACGGCTGCAGCAAAGCGAGTTGCTCGGCGAAGTCCGCAATGTGTTCGTGACCGTGATGCAGGTTGTAAACAATACCGACATGGTCGCCCTTGTGATTCTTCCGCAGATACTCACACACCGCCACCATGTTTTTTGGCTCACCGCTCCAGCCGCCATGGTTGTAAAGCGCCAGCTTGAGGTTGTACTTCCGAGTCTTCTCGACGAGCGGCAATAAACTTTCTGCGGCCGCCTTGATCTTCTCCTCTTCGGTTCCCTCCTGAGGAGCACCAAACATCATCCAGATTTGCGGATGGATTCCGTGCTTTGCAATCAGCGGTTCAAACGCATCGTGCCAGCCCCAGAAGGCAAAGAACTCGATCTCGTGCTTCTTGTACTGCAGGATTTCTTCTTCGAACGTCGGCACATGCACATCACGCCAGTCGTAGGCTACTCGAGTCATCCCGAGGCCACGCACCATGATCGCTCGAGCCTCCGGCCCGCGCTGTTTGGCGTCGAAGGGAACGATGCACCAGGCGACCAGTTGATCGCGATGAAAATTGGTCTGTTCCGCCTTCTTTTCACCCGCCGCGGCGGGCAACACTCCACTGGAGACTCCAATGAGTCCGACCAGTGTGAGAACGCAACACATCTCTGAAATAATTCTGCGACGCATGAGCCTGCCTTTATGTCACGTTACCGTGAATCTTTTCCTGTAGATCTCCCGACGCTTGTGACGACATCGTCACCGGCCACGGGTTCCCCGGTACCGCTGTCGCGATAGAGCACTTCCACGATTTCGAATCCGAGCGAACGATACAGCCGAACAGCCGCTTCATTCAAGGCTGTGACTTCCAGCATCGACCAGCCCATACCGCACTGAATAAAACCACGCAGTGCCTGAATGACCATAGCCCGACCAATCCCCTGGCCGCGATGTTCCGGAGTCACCCCAACGTTCTGGATCGCTCCGATGCCGCCGTTGCGAGTGATCCCCTGGATGGTTCCACAGTCGCACGCTGGCCAATCCGGCTCCGGCTGATAAACCACCATCCACGTCGCTGCAGCACAGAACGTATTCTGAGAAGCGATTTCGCGCATGAGCTTCAGGCAGCCCTGCGGTGCGCCGAGACACGAGAAGACTTTGCCATCCAGGTCGTCTCGAAAAGCACGCCACTTAACTTGAGCATGACGCTCCAGCAGCAATGAACGCCATGAGAGCCAGCGATATCCATCCGGTAACTCCGGAGGATTTAAAAACAGATGCCGCATTTCAAGCTGCATCCGAAATCGCTTGTAAGCCGTCTTGGACATTCACGGACTCAAAGAAACACGTTCGTGCGGGGGGTCGGTCTATTCTGCATTATGCCGACAACAAGTGTTCACCGGAATTGCATTTCGCACGGCTTTCTCGCATTTCACAGAAGACGAACAAGGCCACTGTGAATTCTCCGCGTGTGCTTGGAGCAATTTCGTCGACCTTTGGGGCTCAAGGCGGAAAATCATTTCGCCCACACAGAGATCGTATTGCCGTTTCAGACAGTGACAATTGGCCTAAGCGAGAATCTCGTTCACCACATGGCCGTGCACATCGGTCAGGCTGACATCGCGACCACCAAAGCGGAACGTCAGTTTCTTATGGTCAATTCCCAACTGATGCATGACCGTTGCGTGAATGTCCTGGATCATCAGCGGATGTTCGATAACGGAATTCCCAAATTCGTCCGTCTGGCCGTAAGCCATTCCACCCTTGAATCCACCACCCGCGATGAAAATGCTGTAGCCATTCACATGGTGATCTCGACCAGCCGTTTCGGAAATCGCTGGTGTGTGCGGCGTGCGTCCCATTTCTCCGGCCCAGATCACAATTGTGTCATCCAGCAGGCCACGTTGCTTCAAATCAAAGATCAAAGCGGCCACTGACTGATCCGTGATCATGGCATTCTCGGCATGATGCAGCTTCAGATTGCCATGCTGATCCCACGGAGAATTGTTGGCATGAGTCAACGGGCACGTGATCTCGACAAACCGAACTCCCGCCTCCACAAGCCGTCTCGCTCGCAGGCACTGCAATGAATAATACTTCTGAAAATCGTTGGAGCTGTCGAGTCCATAAAGTTTTCGAGTGGCCTCGGTTTCGCCTGAAACGTCGGCCACTTCGGGCACAGACGTTTGCATGCGAAAAGCGGTTTCGTAGTTTTTCACGGCCGCGTCGATTAACTGCCGTTCCGGTGTTTCTGTGGCGAATGTCCCGTCCTGCTCTTTCAGCAATCTCAGCTTGCGACGTTGTTTCTCCAGCGAGTCACCAGGCTGGATATTGTCGACGGTTGCCCCTTTCGCTCGCAGTAGCGTGGCGGAGTTCGTTGCCGGCAGGAAGGCACTGGAGAAGTTTTCAAAACCTCCGTTCGGAATCCAGTCATTGTTCAAGAGGACATAGCCCGGCAGATCCTGATTCTCAGTCCCTAGTCCATAACTGACCCATGATCCAAAACTCGGCGCCAGTCCTGTGACTCGCCCTGTGTGCAGCAGGAGATTCTGTTGACCGTGCAATGGCTGTTTGCCCACAAGCGAACGCACAACGCAAAGATCATCCGCCAGCTCTGCAGCATGAGGCAGCAAATCACTGACCCACAGCCCGCTTTGACCTCGCTGAGCAAACTTCCACGGACTACCGAACCAGACTCGCCCGGCACTGCTTTGTGACAGCTTTGAAACTTGTGAATCGCCGATTGGCTTTCCCTGCTGCTTCATGAGCTCAGGTTTATAGTCAAACGTGTCAACATGACTCGGCCCGCCATCCATAAAGCACAGAATGACATGTTTTGCACGCGGGCGACGGGTTGCCCCCGGAGTTGCGTTGTCTGCCGCCTTCGCATCAGAGAGCAGGCCGGCGAGCGCGAGTAATCCGAATCCATTTGAGGACGCGGCCAGCATTTCACGTCGCGAGTAAGGAATCTGCATCTCGCCTGTCCTTCATTTTTAGTGCGAACATCTGACGGGAAGGCGACTCAAAACGCCTCTTCATTGCACAAGATCTCTCCGCATGTTTTACGCGGAATCCCCCGCCGGTGCCAGTCGGGGCCGTCTGTAGCTCCTGCCTGCCGGGCATCACTTCGCGGCCTGCCGCGACCTGTGTGCAAGTTCGTGAGCGAACTGGGCCAGGATCCTTCCGCCAATTGCACAGGGGTTCGTCTTGCGACGAGAAAGCTTTCCGGCAGAGAAAATCGACTTAACGATCATCCGCGACTAAACCGGATGAGCCGAAAAAAAAGAACCCAGCATCTGTTTAAGGATGCTGAGTTCCTGGAAAGTCATAGTCACACTAAGTTGACGAAATCAGGCTGGAGTCGAAGTTGCTTCGGCTTCAGCAACCGGTGCTTCATCAACACCGCCGTTAAATTCGAGCTGCTTCTGATCGCCCACTTCCTTAATGCTGACGTGAATGGCGTTCTGGCCATCGAAGGTGCCTCGCAGAAGGTCTTCTGAAAGTGGGTCTTCAATGACTCGCTCGACACTGCGACGCAGCGGACGAGCACCGTAATCCAGCCCGTCGTCCACTTCGCCCTTGTCGATGATAAAGCCGCGAGCTTCATCGCTGAGTACCAGACGCTTGCCGCGTTCTTTCAGGCGATCGTAAACCTTGGCCAGTTCGATATCGACAATCTTCATCAGCTCATTGCGAGTCAGCTTGCGGAAGACCACAACTTCGTCGAGACGGCCGAGGAATTCTGGTTTGAACTGACGTTGCAGTTCGTGCATCAGATTGGTCTTCATATCATCGTAAGACTTCTCCTGATCGCGATCACGGAGCGTATGAAGCCCCATGCTGCCGCCGTGAGCCATCTTGCTGGCGCCGGCGTTCGTGGTCAGAATCAGAATTACGTTCTTGAAGTCAACTCGACGACCAAAGCTGTCGGTCAGATGGCCTTCTTCCATGATCTGCAACAGCATGTTGAAGACGTCCGGATGAGCCTTCTCAATTTCGTCCAGCAGTACGACTGCATATGGACGACGACGAATCTTCTCGGTCAACTGACCGCCTTCTTCGAATCCCACATATCCCGGAGGAGCACCGATCAGACGGCTGACGTTGTGCTTCTCCATGTACTCGGACATGTCGATCTGAATCAGGGCATCTTCATCGCCGAACATGAATTCGGCGAGTGTCTTGGCCAGCAGGGTTTTGCCCACGCCGGTAGGTCCGCAGAACAGAAACGCACCGGTGGGGCGTTTGGGGTCTTTGAGACCGCTGCGACTGCGGCGGACGGCCTTGCAGACCTGCGTGATGGCCTGATCCTGGCTGATTACGCGACGGTGCAGTTCCTGCTCCATCTGCAGCAGCCGGACGGCGTCTTCGCTGGAGAGTCGTGTGAGGGGAATCCCCGTCATTTTGGCAACGACTTCGGCGACGACTTCGGCATCGACGACCCCGTCAGTCTGGCGGGATTTCTCACGCCATTCTTCAGTGAGTTGATCTTTCTTACGGCGGAGTTTGTCGGCCTGATCGCGGAAGGACGCGGCTTTTTCGAACTTCTGTTCGGCCACGGCTTCTTCTTTCGCGGTATTCAGACGCTGGATTTCTTCTTCGAGTTCCT
>CAIJTV010000855.1:0-14066 GCA_903823635.1 uncultured Planctomycetaceae bacterium | reverse complement strand
TTAAAAAGTCTCTTTGAGTCTGATCTTGTTGCTGATCCACACGATACGCTGGTGCGGTTGGTTCAGTCCGGGGTCCGGCCACTTCTGGCGGTCTCAAAACAAGTCGCACCCATAAAGAAGGTGTTGATTGCCTATAGCGGCTCGATGGAGTCCGCTAAAGCCATGAAGAGTTTTGTCCAGATGCGACTCTGGCCAATATCAGAACTGCGAATCGTTTCTTTTGACGATGGAACAGGGCACGCAAAAAATCTCCTCGCGGAGGCCGCTGGCTACTGTCGATCCCATGGACTTGAGACGGAAACTGAATGCATCACCGGATCACCCAACGAGCATTTGTTGCCTTATATGCAAAGCTGGGGTGCAGATCTCATGGTGGTTGGAAACAGCGCACAAAATCTCCTTCTGAGACGCATCTTTGGGGAAACTGCATTGCACGTCATACGTAACACTGATAAGCCTCTGTTCCTTTCCCAATGATCGCGGCTGACAATTGCCGAGCGTTCGCGAGAACATGAAAGATACAGAAAGATGATTGAAGTTGTCGTGTATGATGCGAAGTCTTATGACCGGGAGTATCTTAGCAAGGCTGCCGGTGCGCAGAACATCACCTGGCGATTCCATGAGTTCCGTCTGAGCGAGGAAACGGCGGCTGTGGCGGGCGGTGCGCAGGCGGTGTGCATCTTTGTTAATGATCACGCCGATCGAGCGTGTCTGGAACAGTTGTCGGCACTCGGTATCAAGCTGATTGCCCTCCGCTGTGCCGGTCACAACAACGTGGATCTGGTGGCAGCGCGAGAGCTTGGTCTGCCCGTGGTTCGTGTGCCGGCGTATTCGCCTCACGCAGTCGCCGAGCACACCGTGGGTTTATTACTGACGCTCAACCGTAAAATTCATCGCGCCTACAACCGGGTGCGCGAGTTGAATTTTTCGCTGAGCGGTCTTGTAGGTTTCGACATTCATGGCAGGACCGTGGGCATTATCGGGACAGGGAAAATTGGCCGCATAACCGCGCAGATCTTTCGAGGTTTTGAAGCCAATGTTCAGGCGTACGATCCGTTTCCTTCGACTGACTGGGCAAACTCGCACGGCATCAGATACACCGATATGGACAGCCTGCTGGCAGCAAGTGATATCGTCTCGCTGCATCTGCCCCTCACACCGGACACGCTGCATCTGCTGAATGCTCAGACAATAGCCCGCACCAAACCTGGCGTCTTCATTCTGAACACCAGTCGTGGCAAACTGATTGATACCACAGCGTTGATCGCAGCTCTGAAATCGGGTCACATTGGTGGTGTTGGGTTGGATGTCTATGAGGAGGAAGAAGGCATCTTCTTTCACGACCTTTCCGGCCAGGTGCTGCTCGACGATGAACTGTCGCACCTTCTGATGTTTCCCAACGTGTTGATCACATCACACCAGGCATTCCTGACCCACGAAGCGCTTAGCGAGATTGCTCGCGTAACGACAACCAACATTCTTAACCTCGATACCCATACGGCATTCATGGAAGGAACGACGTTATGATTCACCAACTGAACTCAAAACCAATTCTTGTCGCGATGGATTTTTCAACCTGTTCGGCGGCGGCTTTGAAGCAGGCCGTTTGGCTGGCTCGCAAGACCGGGGCTCCGCTTGTGCTCACGCACACGATCCCCGATTTCAGCCAGTCAGTACACTGGGGACCGCATGAACGAGAAGCCAACCAGCGTGAGCTGCATGACAGATCCGAAGACGCCATGCGCCGTATCATCGTGGATCTGAATGCAATGGATCTGGATGTGACATTTCAAACGCTCGTGGGTGAACCCTTTGTCGAGATCACTCGGGCAGTTCAGGCTGCAGGTTATGACATGGTGCTCGCCGGGACACGCGGCAATGGGAAATGGGAAGAGTTTTTCGTAGGAAGTACGGCGAAGCGGCTGATTCGAAAATGCCCGGCTTCGGTCTGGATCGTGAAGGCCGAGCATCTTGTCCCGCCGAAAGTCGTGCTGGCGGCAACAGACTTCTCTGATGTCAGTCTGAAGGCTGTGAAGGAAGGGCTGAAGATTGCTCAACATGCTAACGCGGAGCTTCATTTGCTGCATATCATTGATTCAAAAGATGTGCCAGAAGATTTGATTTCCAGAGTTCCTGAAGGCAGCACTCTTCGACAGGAAATCAACGACGAAGCCACAAGGCGTCTGGATGAGTTCGTGGCTTCACTGGACATTAATCGCACGCAGATTCAGTCGCATCTGTCGTGGGGAACGCCATGGCAGGAAATTCGACGCATCGCAAAACATCAGGCTGTAGAACTAATTGTCATCGGAACCGTCGGCCGAAGCGGAGTTAAGGGACTGCTGCTGGGAAGCACCGCTGAAAGAGTGCTGGACACATGCGGCTGCAGCATCCTGACGATCAAACCGGATAACTTCGTGTCGCCGATTGAGCCGATCGCCAATTGATGAAAAGCGTCGTGTGAATTGACCCGGATAGAGGCGTTGACAGATCGTTATCGCCCGTCTGATTGACCTCTGAAGGGGCTTTTTACAGCCAGTGTTTTCTGTCGATTCTGTGTTGTGGCGCAGAGAATTCCCCAAGCAGCGAAATCCATCATCCGGAAAAGGTTTGAGCTCGATTCTTAAGGAGCGGGTTGCTGCCCAGAGGCTGAAAGACAATGATTCCATATGGACGATGATTCCTCATGTGAAATGGCACGGCCATGATTGCCTCTCCTGTGGCAACTTTGACAGGCACTTCCGGCTTTATTCCGGGCAATCAGGTGACTCTGTTACAGAACGGTGAAGCGTTTTTTCCCGCCATTGAACAGGCGTTTGATCGGGCCAGATTTGAAATCTATCTGGTGACCTATATCTACAGAGATGACTCCACCGGCCAAAGGATTGCTGCAGCGTTGAAGCGTGCAGTGTTGCGTGGAGTTGGAGTCCAAGTGGTCGTTGACGGGTACGGGTCGAGCGATTTGTCGGACGCCCTGCGAGACCAGATGCGACAGGACGGCATTGAGCTGCGTATCTTTCGGCCTGGGATATCGCCGTGGACATTGCGCCGTAAACGTCTCCGGCGAATGCATCGGAAGATTGTTGTCGTGGACAGAGAGATTGCCTTTGTCGGCGGGATCAACATTGTCGAAGACAGAGCGACGACGAGGGAGACGTCACCGCGATATGACTACGCTGTCACGATCAAAGGGCCGCTGGTGGAGGCAGTTCGTAACTCGACCGTGCAGTTGTGGTCTTTGGTCGCAGGAAGGGGGGTTCGCCATCGCGTGGGGCGGACTGCAGATCTGCCGGTTTCGACGTCCTGCAAGGGATCAATGCGAGCGGCATTCCTGTTAAGAGACAATTTTCGCCATCGCCGGGACATTGAATCGGCTTATCTGCAGGCCATCAGTCAGGCACAAACGGAAATCATTTTGGCTCAGGCGTATTTTTTTCCGGGGTTTAAGTTTCGCCATGCACTCATCAATGCGGCTCAACGGGGAGTGAAAGTAGTCTTGCTGCTGCAGGGGAAACTCGAAAACTTTATTGAACACCACGCACGTCGAGCGATCTATGGAAATCTTCTTGATGCGGGAGTTGAAATCCACGAATACCAAAGAAATTATCTCCACGCCAAAGTGGGTGTGATTGATGGACATTGGGCAACCGTAGGATCGTCAAACATCGATCCGTTCAGCCTGCTGCTTTCGTACGAAGCAAACCTCGTTGTGGACGACAACGTTTTTGGTGCGGCCCTGAAAGAAAGCCTGAAAGTCAGCATAATATCGGATAGTCAGCAGATTTTGCGGTCCAGCTGGGAGCAGCAGCCGTTAGCCCTTCGGTTCGTCAACTGGCTGTGTTATGGACTGCTGCGTCTGATGACCGAGATCAGCGGTTACGACTCAGAAAACAATCGAACCCATGACCTGACCGACTTCAAGGATCCGTAACACAGGTGATCATGACACGGTTTCGCAGGCGAATCTCTCATGAACGTCCTCCGCGCGATGCTTAGACTGGACTGACAGCACGATGACCGGACTGTTTCTCTCTGACCTGCATTTGTCCAGCCGCCGTTCAATTGGTCAGTGGCACTGGGATCGGAACGCCGATGTAATTGCTGCAGCGAAATCCATCGTTTTGGGCGGAGACATGTTTGATTTCCGCTGGAGTCAGCTTGGCAGTCTTGATGCCTCGCTTGATGCTGCAGCCGCATGGCTGGAGAAAGCGATTGCTCTGAATCCGTCGGCATCGTGGATGTATCTGCTGGGAAACCACGATTGCCATCCTCGAATGCAGGCTCTGTTGTCGTCCATCAGCGACCAGTATCCCACCTTTGACTGGAGCCCGGCGTTCTGGCGCATCGGCAGCAATGTGTTCCTGCATGGAGATGTGCTGGATGGGATCAGGCATGTCGGCGGTCTGGAGAGTTATCGAGCACGTTTCCACGACGAGAAGGTGAAAGGGCCATTGAGTAATCTGCTGTATTCCGCCCTTGTGCAGACTCGACTGCATAGCCTTGTTCCACGCGTGCGGCATACGCGACAGCAGACGTGTCGCACACTGCTGGAGTACCTGAAGGGCTGTGAGACGGCTCTGCTTCCAGAAGTCCAGAACATCTATTTTGGACACACGCATGTTCCGATGCTGGGTTACCAGTTTGACCGTTTCAACTTTCACAACGCCGGTTCGGGAATTCGATATTCGACGTTCAAGCCCGCCACGTTCAATGTTCCGTAGGTGGCGTGAATCACCACGCTCGAAACAGGCCCGCCACGATGCCTGATCATCGCCGCACAAGTGATAATTGCAGGTTATTGGCCTTGAGGGCAATCCGTTTTCCAGACACCAAGTCATGATGAACTCTTTATGAAAACCGAGGATCTTCAGATCACTTGAACATCTACAGCAGGATCCGTTTAGGCATCTTTTTCTCTCGCAAGTTGATACGAATCAGCACCGCGTTGAACACATGGCCAGCCCATGTGCCTGTGGTCTTCTCGAGACAGACAGGGACATCTTTTAGGGATGTACTCACGCCTGTTTTCTATTCCGGAGGCAAAGGGCGGCGGTTTGGGCTGATTCTCGAGAAGTCTATTGACAGGACTGATGAAAGGACGATTCTTCGACTTATTATCTCACCCAGCCCGCGTTTTGCTCTTCAAGTTTTCAGCACTGAGAGGTCTTGTTTTGCCGGAATCATTTTTCACGAAGTTGTTCCGTTTGTTCACGCCGCGTCTTTCCGAGGCGAATCTGCTGCGTCGTTTCGAGATGGAGCGGAATCGGCTGCAACAGACGTTTCTTCAGAAGGCAAGGGAAGCCAACATTCCGCGGGGGTTGCGGTGGACTCAATGTGAGTGGCTGCCGTCAATGATCCTGCTGAAAGATCGACAGACCAACGAAATTTGCCTATTGGCTGGTGTCAATATTTCGTTCGAAGCGATCGAAGGCGGCGACATGGAGAATGTTGCCGCCGTTTCAATGTTGCGAGATGCCTGTGCTGTATTTCAGTTAACGCCATCTGGCTGGCAAACGAGTGGTCGAGCATTGTTTAATATGAATCCAGCGGAAGCTGCGGAAAGGCTTCGCGACTCATATGCACCTTACGCTGAAGCGAAGCCGTGATTCGCGAATGATGGATCTGGATCTTCGGCCAATAGCAAAGTCGATCGAGGGCAGGTGCAACTATTCCGACTCATCACGGAACGGATTGAACCGGACGTATTCCCAGTGGCGATATAGCTCGCTGGAACGCACCAGTTGTTCGTGAACTCCGTCGACCGCAACACGTCCTTCGTGGATCAAGACGATACGCTGACATTTCTTGACCGTCGAAAGCCGAAACGGCAGAAAGATAACCGTACGGTTGGCTGAGAGTCGCTGATAAGCATCATCCAGCATGGCCTTTGTTTCTGAGTCCAACATGATCTGAGGCTCTTCAATAATCAGAAGGGCAGGGGACCTGACGGCGGCTCTTGCCAGACTCAGCCGAAAGATCTGTCCAGGATCAAGTGCGGCCCCATGTTCCCCCAATGGGGTTTCGTAACCGCGCTGCAAGCTGCGGATAAAGTGATCTGCATGAACGAGCTTAGCAGCATCCATGGCCTGTTGGCGGCTAATGTCGGTCTGCCCACAAGTGATGTTGTCAAGGACGGTTGCATTGAAGACCGGATCCTGACCACCAATCAACATGGCTTCTGCACGCAGTGATTCCAGAGTACCCTGTCGAATATCTTTCCCGTCGATCAATACCTGGCCGGAATCAGGGTCAACGAAACGAGGAACCATGCTGGCCAGTGCATGCGCCGGCCCGGGCTGCAATGAAAGTAAAGCCACTGTTTCACCAAAACCGATTCGCAGATCCAGTCCATTTAATAGTCGTGGAAGCTGAGGAGTCTGGAAGGAGATCTGAGTAAACGTCAGAGTTTTGGCCATGGGCTCCAGAAAACCAGCTCCGGGTGCCTGGCTGACGCCTGGAATTCGATTGATATAGGAAGAAACTTCATCTGCCTTTTCACTTCCGATTGAGATCAAATCTGTTTTCTCTTCGAGAAGTCCCAGTCTTTGGAAGATGACACAGAGGCAACTCGCAAGGAGCACGCTTATGGCAGGGTGATATCCCTGAAGAATTCTGGCTGAAAGGATCGCAAACGGAATCATGAATACGATGAGGAAGATGGCCTTTCGGATTCCCGTCCCGAAGCGTTGCTGACGATGAAACTGACGGCATCGTTTCTGGTAGTCTCTCAGGTGGTTTTCGAATTGCTGTTGTTCAGTTTTCTCCATGCCAAAACTGGTCACGATTCTCGTTTTCTTCAGGCTCTCTGCCATTCTCGCAAGTCCTCGAGAGACCTGCTCAGACAACAGTCGCAGCGAGTTATCGCTGCGCTGTGATTCTGCGCGAAGTGCCATTCGCCCAAGAAGAACCGGGATCACGGTCTGAAGAAAAACTCGCCAGTCGGTCAGCCATGCCGCGAAACTCACTGCAGCCAGATCGGGAATGACAGACAGAGAAATGGCTCCGCAGCGAGTTGCTGCATTCTCCAGTGTTACTGTGGCATTCTGAAACAATTGATCAGTCGCGCGTGTCTGGTCACCAGTCAGATCTGCAGGCTCCAGCCGTAAGGACTTGCGATGAATATGCTGACGAAGCCGCAGTATCTCTGCAGCGATATCCTGTTCCAGTAAATCATTGGCCGCAGTTCGTAGTCCATAGCGAAGTACGAGCAGGACGAAACACGCCACACTCATTGAAATCACCGCGGATGACGAATGATGAAGCAAGGGCAGGGCTGTGATCGCTTTGCTTATCGTTCGATCAACAAAGCCGTGCTGCAGAGATGCGGCCAGCGGCAATAGGCCCTGGCTTGGAGTCGAGCTGACTGCCCCGGGTTGTGCAAGTACCCACGCGATCCCGCCGGAAAAAACAATCACCGAAGCGAGACATACGCTGGCAATCACACTGATACCAGCAGCCAGCAACCGCCTTCGGCTGAGGAGACTCTGAGCGGAAACGAGACGATGAAACTCCGGTGACACAGACACGGCAGAATCCTCCAGAAGAGCTGAGTTGTCAGGCTGTATTGAACAGTCTGTCACTCCAGATTCAAAACCCGGAAGCGGAAACATTGCAAATCCGACACCAATGTATCAGTGCATTTGCAAGACTGGCGACTTCTGGAGGAATTTACTGAATGGAGCGTATCGTGACACAAAATTTTGTATCCGTACGCCAACCAGCGTTAGGCAAGGTCTCGATCTTCGAAAAGGAGGAATCCAAGCAGCAACATCGCAGCGATGTAGGTTGTAGCGTACACCAGGCTCAACCCGAGATAATCCTGAGGGACGACTCGTCCAGTCGCCACGGCAGACGAAACATTGAAAGTTGAAAGTGATGGCACGACCATCGAAATCAATCGAGCGGTGAACGTGACGGACTCATTCGCCTGACCCGCAACACTTTGGTTAACAATGATCTCCGTCAGATTCCCAATCACAAATACGGCAAAGCAAACGACCAGATTCATCACCATAGGCATTCGCGTTGCAACGGTGACGCTGATTGCTCCGAGAACGCAAACCTGAAGAAACGACAAAGCAACACCCGGCAGAATCTGAGCAACAACACGCACTCGATCCGGATGTGGCGAAGGAACTTCCACGTTCGACACCTTGTGCCATTGCCACATCGGCGTCACTTCCTCGGAACGCTCTCTTTGGTCATAACCTACTTTGAAGAAAATCAGTACCGAAAACAACGCTGTCAAAATAACGAAGAGCCAAATGACCGACTGAACAATTCCAATGTACTTCCCCAGAATAAACTGGCGACGATCAATCGGCTTGCTGAGAAGAGTCATCGCCGTCTTGCCCTCAATTTCACTGGTAATGCTGGTCCCTGCAGTCCAAACAGCAAGAAGTGCACCAGAAATCAGAAGCGTTGCCAAACCGCACTCGTTCAACATCTTTACGTCATCTTCAAGAGTGAAGAATGGCATAACAGAGTTGAGCAACAACACGATCGACGATATTGCTAGCAACAGCATGAACAAAGGCTGACGAATGGCCTCCTTCGTCGTAGCCCGGGCAATAACTCCGACGCGTGTTCCGTAAGAAACAGCCACAAGAGCCGCAGCCAGCCCAAACACGGATAACCATGTCAGTGTCCAGTCTGTCTGGACCGGTGGAGCAACAGGAATGCCTTCAGCGAAAGTCAAAAAGCGGTTCATTACAGAGAAAATCCCGAATGCGGAGCCAGAAAACGGGCGCAATTTGGCCTGTACAAGTCTGTTACGTTGCTCCAGGTCACACCGTTGGGGAAATCTGCCAAAGGCGGACTGCAGCACCAATTGTTACTCTAGCAGCGTTTTCGATAGCTCCAAGCGAAAACATTGCCACATTGGCCTCTGCGTCTAACGACGTATGCCAAATCCGGAAAACTCCTCCACGCCAATTCTGGGCAGTCGTTGAACGTCTGAAATTCCATCCCCGAAAAGCCCCTTCAGCCGCAAAATTAATCGGTCAATCGACGCCGCCTCAGCTGTTGCAAACACTTCAACCCGACCATCCGTCAAATTCTGAACATAACCGCAAACTCCGGAGCCTCTGGCGAGCCGTTGGGTTGCCGCACGAAACCCGACACCCTGAACACGCCCGGAAAAGTAAATGACTTCAGTGATGTATTTCATGGTTCTGTTACAGCCTGAATGGAAGGCCTATTGGATCGGCCTGCCAATCAGCACTTCAATCGTAGCCGTCCTTAATGCCTCAAGATCCATCGCCGAAAGCTGGCTGAAAGTTGTTGTACCAGCGTCGTCGTCATTGGCTTTTTCCACGAGTGCGTCCACCTTGACATAGTGGCGGATGAAGTCCTGCATCTGACTCTGTGTCCAGTTTTGGTGCTTCTTCAGGAGAGTCAGATATTCTATCAATTGCTGTGCATCCCGATATGCCTTGAGCCGCATTGAATGCCGGATCGAAATTTCTCCACTGGGGGCCGTGTCAAAGATGAAGAGTCCAAGTTGATCGGCTTCGGTCAAAGCACTGCCGGTCTTATTGACCGTTTGCCACGGCACGATGCCCTCTGCACCATGTTGCCACGAATCAACAGCCCATGCCTGAATATTCCGATTAGTCTCATGAACATGATTCGACGTACCGTAAATCCAGACTCGAAGTTGATCACGCTCAATCCGATCAGTGATCAGCCGGCGGTAGTTTTGAAATGCAGAAGTTGCCACGACCCAGAGATCGCTTCGACCGTCGAGCTGCGCTCGGCAGTATTCGGGGCGTGAGATATCAACTCGGTATTGGATCTTTACATTCGGTCTGCTCTCGTGCCCCTGATCTGTGAGCCCTCCATAAAACTGAAGAGCCCGATAGTCCCAGAAACTTGAGGGTTCATCCAGGATCCATGGGGCCTTCGACTTCTCTGCAAGAGAGCCTTTGTTATTAAAATAAACCTGAAAGCCAGCTTTGTTCCATCCTCTCGCATCTGCAACCTGAACGAAATCGCGAAGGATATTCACGTAAGTCTCTGCATAGGCCGGATGCTCAGTAAAAGCTTGATATGCATCAGCATTGCCATTGAAAAAAGCTCGGCAATTCAGAGGCCAGCTTTCGTGAAAAGACAGATAGAAACCCGGGGCGGGAATTGGCCCTCGATGGCTATCCTTGAACAAAGATCCATCAAGGTAAGGTCCAAAGGCCTCCGCGAAGTCATCCCAATAGCCTGAAACGTCACCTGGCTGAATATTGTCGTACCTCTTGTTATCCATACGGCGGCCAGAACGAAGCCTCATATCCAGATTAGTTTTTCTGGATCCCGGTGTGGCCGTGTTGTGAGAGTAATGCAGGATATTGCAATGGACTCGATGATCGTAAGCGATCTGCTGCAGTGCGTAGTATTCGTTAACATTATCTGGCAGCCCATAACTGTTCATCTCGCAGAAGAAGGTCGCCTCTCGGGGCAAAGCAATGGGCAGTACCACAATCTCGAGAGGCAGACTACGTCCGTCAGAGATACTAATGGAGCCTGTTCGAAGAGCCGCAATTGAGTCGAAGGGAATAAAAAAATCGGCAACGATCACCTGGTCGGTATCTTCGTCGAGATCGATTGACTGCGGCAGCGGCAACAGGGGATCGGGAATCCGGCGTCCCTCTGACGGGACATACACAGCTTGATAGAGATTGATGCGGATTCGTGGATCATCAAGTTCAATCCTGATCGAAGCGTTCGCATCACGTTCCTTTTTTAATAGAAGCTGGAAGCTGACGACCTCACCTGCAGCGGCAGTCAGGCGAACCTTTTGACCGTCAAACAATGAATTGTGACTACGGTAATCGTCTGGCAGCGTTCCCACCGAACGGCCAGTAGAGTCATACTTATCTGTGACGGGAATTACACTGAGACCAGTTTTTAACGGTAGGCGTTTCTCCGGAATTCTGGCTTCCGGAGTGATCACCGGCTTTGTACTCAAGATAACATTGCGGATGATCGCAGGGCTTGATCTTTGCCCCCGACGATTCAGAGTCACCACTTTGATTTCGTAGGGCCGACCCGGATTGATGTCTGCGGGCAGATCTCGCAAAGGAATCGATTGTCGCTGGTTGTTCAATATGAGAGGAACATTGTGTCGCCCAAGAGGCCGGTCGTTGACCGTGATGTCATAAGCAAATCCATTTTGGGGTGATGTAAGAAGCAGCTTTGCGGACTCGACGTCAGATGCCATCACTATCAAATCGGCTGCGGTTTCGGGAGCGGGATCATGATGATCCTCGAGCTCGACAACCAAAAGGGGGTGTTTGCCTGATTGTTCTTTGGAGAAGATCGTCGGGTTACGACCATAGTCGGCATCATGTTCGTGGATTGCGAGGCCGTAAGCAACGCCTGTCGACATCGCATGAATCATGTCGGGGGGTATATCCCAATGATACTTGCCATCCTTCAGTTCAGACGGCGATTGGTAAACGAGGGTAAAGCTGTTGCCGCCACAGACAGCGGGAAATCTTGCATCCGCGTATCCCCAGTTCCGGATTCCGTCGACTCCCACCGAAATCCCATTCGAGTGATTCTCATCCCACTGAGACGCGATGGTTGAAACTGTGATTCCACTGATCTCCTGGTCGCCTCGCACGCATAGGAGAGTCGCTTTCTTTATCTGCTTGCCCTGAATCGCTGATGTGTCAAACGCGATTGCAACCATATGCTGGTTGCCCTTCACTCGAATTCTTCCCTGTTGCCCCGCATTTTGTTCCCATTCGCCGTCGACCATCACGATCGAGTTGTCTTTGGTAACAGGCAATTGAATCGAATCGATCGCAGCACTCTCACTTGCCCGGATGAGGTATGTCGACAGAAGCAGCACGGGGAAGAACCGCATTGGGAATGCTCGCTTTTGGGGCCACTGCATGGAGTTCGGAAATGCCTTTGGCTGTCGTGATTACGGGCAGAAAGACTTTTCGAATCGATCGCCTGTCCGTGGACACGCAGGAAGGCAGTGTATTGCATCGCCGCACACCAATTGAAGTCGATCGCCCAGAAAGAAGAGTCGCGAGCGTCAACCGTAATGCAGCACTCATTGGGCAATGATGCTCGGGATCAGCAGGCAAGGTTCTGCAGACGATTTTCCAGCTCGTCAATGAGTTCCCCGATTGTTCGTCCCGAGCATGAGGTCGGAAGGCCAATGGGTTCGCCGATTGTCACCCACTCCGCAACTTTGCGTTCAGCGGCCACGACAGTGCTATGATCTCGTCCACCGAAATACATCCCGATTTCTCGATAGGCGGACTTCGTCATTCGTCGAGACATAAACATCGCAACTGCGCGGGGCAGGGCAATCGCTTTGCGGCGCGATGCAGATCGAAGATCCGCGACGGTTACGCCAAAGACCTCACAAACGACTTTCTCGACGTCGCTGATTCGGACAAGTCGACGGCATTCCTCTGCCATCTCGCCAAGGATTTCACGAGCAACAGCCAGTGTGATTCGTCGACCATTTAACGCGAACTGTCCTTCAAGCTGGTTCAGGGCACCCTGAAGTTCACGGACATTGCGACGACATCGCCGAACGATATATTCAAGGGCGTCGTCGGCAAAAACAGCCTTCATGCCCGCAGTCAGAGATCTGGCAAGTTTGTGCCGTGTGGCTTCGTCAGGGGATTCGATTCGACAAACGAGCCCACTCATGAATCGGGTCGTCAATTCTTCACGATGTTTCGTGAGCAATCGAGGATGTCGATCCGAAGAGATCACGACCTGACCACCATGGTCGATCAACTGAGTGATCGTGTGAAGGAATTCCTCCTGAGTCGCCCTCTTGTTGTCCAGAAACTCAATATTGTCGATCAGCAGGACTTCGACATTCCGAAATCGTTGGCGAAACGATGGCACAGTTCGTGAACTGAGGGCGGAAGTGAAATAGTTGGTGAAGGCTTCGCAGGTCAGGTACATCACATTCTTTTCAGAATGCTTTCTACGAACCTCGGTATAAATCGCCTCCAGAAGATGAGTCTTCCCAGTGCCTGTTCCGCCATGGATGAACAACGGGTTGTATCTCTCTCCCGGAGTTGCGGATACCTGACGGGCTGCCAGAACAGCCAAGTCATTACATTCCCCCGAGATGAACGAGTCGAAACATCGGAAGCGTCGGCGATTTCCCGGGAGGCTCAGGGAGCTTGGTCGGTCAAATTCAGAAGGAATAGCTGGAAGTGATTGAAGATTCTTCGTTGATTTAAGAGGTCCATTTCCCGGGTCTCGGCGCAGCTTCACATCATTGTCGATTGCCCCGGAGTTCATCGCCCCGGGAACTGGCGTCCCGACGGCACTGAAAGCCCCCGCAACCTCCAGCATAAGAGACTCGTCAACCTCAAACTGCGATGTAGCTGACGGACCAAGAACCAACTGTGCAGCCTGATTGAGCGATGTTCTGAAACGTCGCAACAACCAACCCAGAATAAATGGATTCGGAACACGCACAATCAGGCGATCGCCAGAGATCTCGAAGCGAGTACGCTTGTGAAACCAGTGCTGGAAATTCTGTTCACCGACGGAGTCGCGGACCGAATGTGTAATTCGATCGAGTTCAGAAGATACGACCGACGACTGCGCATATGCAGAACTGGAAACCGAAATTCGCGCGGAGATGCACGAAGCATCGAACGTCGGTTTGTCGTCTTGACGTGCGGGCTGCGTCATGCGCCCCTCCCTCTTTCGCCAGCGCGCAGCATCACCTCAGACAAAGACGGGGCAATTCGCGAAAGCAAGCAGCTTGCGCGGCACTCCATCGCCTGTCGCCTCAAGGGCAGGGCGGTGCTTCAGGACTGGCATTTTTTACAGGTTATACTCGACGACGAGTGCAGATTCGTCCCCGAGCGCTTACTCACTCAACGGCGGCGATGTTAACCAGACATGAAGAACTGTCAAATGAGCTCACGTGAATTCCATTGACAGTTTGTTGAGAGAATTTCGTAAGTGTATCAGTACGAAGACTCTCCGAATTCAGACGATTCTGACTGCGACTTTCTTAGTTCAAAATGACTGTCTATCGTTGACAAATCAGAATCAACCACAGCGCCCACCAAATC
>CAIJTV010000854.1:0-2419 GCA_903823635.1 uncultured Planctomycetaceae bacterium | reverse complement strand
GCAATATCGTGTTCATTTGGGCAGCCGTAGAGGCGTGGAACCTGGCGGGCCGTCACAGGGTTCGCTCACCTGAGATGCATCTACTGATTTTCCTCGCGGCCACCGTGGGCATCGGAAGCGCGATCTGGCACGTGTTTGCCACGCCGTGGGCGAGCCTCATGGACTTGATACCAATTCTTCTGTTTCAGCTGTGCTTTCTCTGGCTGTATCTGAGGAGATGCGCGGAAACGACGGCTGTTGTTGCGAACGGTTTGGTTTGTGGATACCTCGTGATCAGCCTCCTGATGCTGAAGGTTCCGCCATACCTCAATGGTTCGATCCTGTACGCTCCGACAATGGTCGTGTTGTTATGTCTTTCCGCGTATCACTACATCTCTCGTCAACCTGATCGCCGCCTGCTCGGACTTGTCGCGATCCTCTTTACGGCGGCAATTACCTTTCGGTCGCTTGATGCATTCGCGTGTGCGTGGGCTCCCTTCGGCACACATTTTCTCTGGCACCTCTTCAACGGTGCCGTGTTCTACTGCGCAATGCGGGCGATCATTCTGAAGCAGGCAAGTCCATCGGCTGCGACACGAGTGTCCTGAAGAAGCCGTCGCGGCGCTTCGGAGTTTTAATCGTTTTAGCGGAGAAGCGAAGTGTTGCGAGTCGAACAGGATGAGTACCGAAGCCACGTTGTCGCACTGCAGGCGGAGATAATGCACGCAGGTCCTGACGTTTTATTGTGTCGGCATTCAGCGATCCTTCTGAATCGCGTCCTTGATTTTCAACGCGAATGCTCGAGCATTTGCGAAGTCTTTCGCGTTCGGATGCTTGCTATTGATGCCTCCCATGAACCACAACGGGCCCACGGTATCCCATCCGCGGCAACAAAACTCCGCAACCACTTCGAAGCCACGTCGAACAAGCCTTCTTCGCAATGCGCAATGCTGAAACCAGCGCAGGAAGGGAAGACCAGCCGTGGAGAAGATGAAGACTCGGCAAGGGCGAGTAGGCCACGAATCAACCAGTTGCAGCAATGACTGATGATGACGACCGAAGTAGATGCCCGAGCCAAAGCCCAATAAATCCGACTCGGACACATCCAGAGTTTTCGCTTCCTCCGGAGAATGCACACTCGCGTGGAGGGCATCTGCCAGAGTGTCGGCAACTCTTCCAGTGTTGTTGTGGTGCACCGATGTGCAAATGATCCTGATCAACTGCTGCTCTATCATAGGGACGTCCTTTAGGCGATGAGGACCACAGCAGCAATAGGAATAAGCAGCATCCTGCAAATCTATTCCTTCAGCAGTTCATCCACCAGCGTTTCAATAGTTTGGTCCCCTGTCGCTCCTTCCCAATTCAATTCTCCCTGCCACCAGGATCGAATATATCCATTCTTGTCGTTGACGTAGACTGTAGGCCACATCGTGTTGCCCCACGCGTCCCAATTGGAGCTCTTCAGGTCGATCAGCACCGGAAACCCAAAACCCTGCTCTTTCGCCGCCTGTTGCACAAGCTTGGAGTCACGTTCCGCGTTGGTCTCAGGAGTCTGAATGCCAATGACCGTGACTCCTTTTTTCGAAAGGGTCTCGTACCAACGATTGTAATGCTTGAAGTTGGCGACACAGTTGTGGCACTGGAACGCATAGAAATGAACGAGTACGACCTTGCCTCGTTCCGATTCCAGAGATGTGCGTCCAGTCCCCGCCCATTCTTCTGAGTCAATTAACTCTGGAGCCAAAGGATAGATACGTTTTAACTCCGTCAGGCTGAACGGTTCACCAATGAGTTTCCCCAACTCTCGTCGCTTCGAATTCGTAAGAAGGCTGTTGAGCAGGCTCAGCTCCTTCTCGCGGGCTGCTCGAAGTTGCTTCTCCAGATCGGCGTCGCCGCCTCGCTTCTCGTTCAACTGTCTCGCAAGCGAGTCTGTTTCAAGGAATGCGGCTTTGATGGTTCGCTGTGCTTTGGCGTCGAGACCAACCGTCTTGGCAACATCAGGGAGCAGCAATGCTCTGGTTCCCTGTGATTGCATTTCAACTTCGCGCAATCGCCGCATCTTCGCCGGCGACAGAATTTCCGCCAACGCATCAAGCAGGCGTTTTTCGAGTTCCCGCGCCGTCTCTACTTGTTTCTCTTCGGGCAGATTTCGCGATGGCCACCAGACTCGATCGATCTTCCGAAGTACGTCCAGCAGCCGGGCATCGCCTTCCAGCCCAAGTTCCTTCTGCACCTCCGGTGTGTGAACAAGCTTCAGGAGATTCTGTGGAATCAATGGCTCTGCTTCCACGACCTGCGAAAGAGCTCGCTTCGAGCCAACGCAGAACAGAGCGGTCACAACCATCAGGAAAACACTCGCGGCTCGAAATGGTCTCATGGCTCTTCCTCGAAGGTCAAGTCCGGCCGAAAGTCAGAAACGCGACACGGGGTGCCATAGCGT
>CAIJTV010000853.1:0-7475 GCA_903823635.1 uncultured Planctomycetaceae bacterium | reverse complement strand
TATGGAAGTCAGGGCCATGCTCAGGCTCAGAACCTTCGTGACAGTGGCTGCACCGTGCTTGTTGGGCAACGTCCCGGCGGTGCCAATTATGATCTCGCCATCAGCCACGGATTCAAACCCGTCTCGGCTGCCGAAGCCGCTGAAAAGGGAGATCTGATCAACATCCTGCTGCCAGACGAACTGCAGGGCGACGTTTATCGCAACGACATTAAGCAACACCTGAAGCCAGGCAATGTGCTGATGTGTTCTCACGGTTTCAATATCCATTTCGGTCAGGTTCAGCCTCCGAAGGGTGTCGATGCCGCACTTGTTGCACCAAAAGGCCCCGGCCACCTGGTTCGCAGCGAGTACGAAAAAGGCGGCGGTGTCCCGAGCCTGATCGCACTCAGCGAAGGTGCCTCGGAGACATCCCGCCAACTTGCTCTGGCCTATGCCAAGGGCATTGGTGGTACTCGTGGTGGTGTGATCGAAACAACGTTCGCTGAAGAAACCGAAACCGACCTGTTCGGCGAACAGGTAGTTCTGTGCGGCGGTGTCAGTGCTCTTGTAAAGGCTGGATTCGAAACTCTGGTCGAAGCCGGTTATCAGCCGGAAATGGCCTACTTCGAATGTATGCACGAACTGAAGTTGATCGTCGATCTGTTTTATCAGGGCGGTCTGAATTACATGCGTTACAGCGTTTCCAACACGGCTGAATACGGCGACTATACTCGCGGCAACCGAATTGTGACGGATGAGACCAAAGCCGAGATGAAGAAGATTCTGGAAGAAATCCAGAGCGGAAAATTTGCTCGCGACTGGTTGCTTGAAAACAAGGCCGGTCAGGCTTCGTTCCTCGCAACTCGCCGTCGAGAACGCAATCATCAGATTGAAACCGTCGGTAAGCAACTGCGCAAGATGATGAGCTGGATTTCCTCCAAGGAAGTTTGATTGTCCATCTGATGCTGATTTTTTGAAGCCCGCCTGTTCATCCCGGTGAACAGACGGGCTTTTCTCCTTTTTACCGGAGGCACATTTCAGATGGCAAAGACGCAGGTCGACATCTTTCCAACCAAACTGATTCGGCAGCTTGGCAAAGCGACAGATGCTGCTCTGGCCGATGAGTATCAGGTACCAATATGGCGAGTCCGCACGGAACGACTGCGTCGAGGTATCTCAAGAGCCCAATCAGGCAATTGGACTCCCCAGCAGATCGCTCTGCTTGGAAAAATGTCCGATAGTGAAGCCGCACGACGCGCAGGATGCACCACGACCGCAGCTTTCGTTAAACGTACTTCTCTGGGAATTGCCCCATTCGGAAAGTCTCTGGAGGAAACTCGTTTTCAGTGGAAGGCTTCCCATCTGAAAAAACTGGGAAAGGTTTCTGATGCAACGCTGGCTCAGGAACTGGGGATCTCAGCCAGTGTGGTGGCCAGCAAAAGATATTCATCCGGAATCGCCTCAGGAATCTTTGAAGCGACGATTCGAAAGCCCTGGACCAAAACAGAGATCTCTATGCTGGGCAAGAAACCAGATACCGTCGTTGCAAAACTTACAGGAAGAGGACGCCGACACATTCGAGCCAAACGCGAATCTCTCGGAATACCGGCCTTTCAAATTCAACGGTCCATTCCGTGGACGAAAACGATTCTCAAACAACTCGGCACAATGCCGGATGCGGAACTCGCGAAATCCATCGGCGTCTCGCTGGGAACTATCGCATTGCATCGTCGACGCCTCGGGATCAAACCTTTTGGTCGCTCAACAGCTGACGATTGACGCTGACATTCTTCGGGCGGCATGAATTGAGGCCGGGGGTTCGCGGAATGTATCATTCAGATCATTCTTAATCGTGGCCGCGCACAGAAAAAATGTTTTCCTACAGTCGGAAGTTCTTCCGAGAACACTCATGAACTCCATCGAAATCCAACCCGTTGACTCGCCGATCAGGGGCTCCATTCGCCCGCCGGGATCGAAAAGCATCACCAACCGCGCCATGATCCTGGCTGCGCTGGCTGATGGACCAACAACACTTACCGGAATGCTCGACAGCCAGGACACGCGAGTCATGGTGGAGAGCCTTCGACGCCTTGGCTTCACGGTCGATCAGGATATTGCGGAATGCCGCTGCACCGTAAATGGTCTGGCTGGAAAAATTCCGGCGAAACAAGCTGATCTCTGGCTGGAAAACAGCGGGACCAGTATTCGCTTCCTGACCTCTCTTTGCGCACTCGGAAGCGGACAGTATCGGCTGGATGGTGTTGAACGTATGCGACAACGCCCAATTGGAGACCTTGTGCGAGCACTCCAGCCGCTGGGGGCCAATATTCGTTATGAAGTCCCCGACAGCGATTGTCCTCCGATTATCGTCGACGGTCTGCTGAGCTACTTCACCGGTGGATGGACTTCGATCCAGGGCAGTATCAGCAGTCAGTTTCTCAGCAGTGTGCTGATGACAGCCCCAGCGTGCCAGAAGGATGTTCATGTTCGCGTTGACGGCGAACTGGTTTCAAAGCCCTACGTCACCATGACTCTGCAAATGATGCAGGCCTTCGGTGCAGAAGTGTTCTGGCCTGATGATCTTTCTGAATTCCACATCAGTGCGAAACCATATAAGGCTGGGACTTACGACATCGAACCGGATGCGTCAGCAGCCAGCTACTTCTTCGGCGCTGCGGCCGTGACAGGCGGTGAGGTCACTGTCACGGGGCTCTCGCGGAATGCTTTGCAGGGAGATGTCGGCTTCGCCGCGGCTCTGGAACAAATGGGGTGCGAAGTGATCTGGGGCACTGACCGGATCACCGTGAAGGGGAAACCTCTGCATGGCATCGACATCGACATGAATGCAATCAGCGATACGGCGCAGACGCTTTCTACCGTCGCTGTGTTCGCTGACAGCCCCACGACAATTCGCAACGTCGGCCATATGCGGCACAAGGAAACCGACCGCATCGCAGCCGTCGTAGCGGAACTCAAGCGAGCCGGCATTCGCGCGGAAGAACATGCCGATGGGCTCACAATCTTTCCCGGAACGCCTCAACCGGCCGAGATTCAGACATACGATGACCATCGCATGGCGATGAGTTTTTCATTGCTGGGGCTGCGAGTTCCCGGCATAAAAATTCTGGACCCGGGCTGCACCGCCAAAACGTACCCCAATTACTTTCAGGATCTCCAGACTCTCTGCACGGGAGAGCATCTGGCAGGAACCAATTTATGAGCAATGGCGGATGGCCGGAAGGCAATCGATCGGGAGATCGAGGACGACGACCTCAGTACGGGAACCGAGATCAATCAGGTCCACGACATCGACGTCCTCAGCACGGCGCCAATCCGTGGGACAAATCTCAGAACTCACGCAGCAGCGATGAAGCCAGCCTGATCGTACCTGAACCGTACATGAATGGCCGTCATCTGGCCTATGCGGTGCTGCAGGAGTATGACCGTTCCGATCGCTTTGTGCAGGATCTCTTCGCAGAACTTGATCATCGTCATCACTTGTCATCACAGGATCGCGCGCTGGCGGTGGATGTTGCCTCCGGAGTTGTTCGCCGCAGCAGAACGCTGGATGTCCTTTTGGAATCCCGTATGACTCGCCCACGTCATAACGTGGAACCTGATCTTTGGCGTATTCTTCGAGTTGGGGCCTATCAACTACTGTTTGCACGCACCCCTGAACATGCGGCCGTGGATTCAACGGTTGATCTGTGCCGAGATTTGAATCGAGCCCGCTGGACGGGTTTTGTGAACGGCGTGCTACGTAATATCGGACGTCTTTTGGCCGATACGCCCTGCGATGGACCGTCCGCTACTTCACTTCCGACAGTCAACGGGCTTTGGCGTTCACTCAACGAGTCCGTATTCGCCGATCCAGCAGTCGATCCTGCTCAGTATTATGCGGATGCGTTTTCATTACCGATTTTTCTGGCCAAACGCTGGGTCACAAGATTTGCCGGTTCGCCCACGAATACCGATTTGCTGGCGATCTGCTTCCAATCGATTAGTCCACCATCGACGTCGCTGCGAATCAACTCAATGAGATCGACTGCGGCGGACGTACTGACTTTGCTCACGGAAGCCGGATGCAAGGCAAGCCTCGGACAAGTTGCGGGCAGCATTCATCTGGATCAGTCTGTTCGCCTTGAATCGCTGCCCGGCTACGCCGATGGACTGTGGAGCGTTCAGGATGAAGCCGCTATGTCAGCCTCACAGCTGCTGAATCCGCAACCCGGTGAACAAATTCTTGACATGTGCGCGGCCCCCGGTGGCAAGACAACGCATCTTGCGGAACTCAGCGGGGATCAGGCTCACATCACGGCGTGTGATGTTGCAACGGGGCGGCTTCAGCGAGTCCTCGACAATGCCGCACGGTTGCAATTGCATTCGATCAATCCGCAACTGATCGGGAAAGACGGAAACAGCCTGCCTGACGGACCCTTCGATGCAATTCTGGTCGATGTTCCCTGTTCGAATACCGGAGTTCTGAATCGTCGTCCGGAAGCCCGCTGGCGGTGTGATGAAAACTCCCTCCAGGAACTCGTGGTGCTTCAGACGCGACTCCTGCTGCAGGCCTGTGAGCGAGTTCGCTCCGGTGGTCGCGTGGTTTATTCAACCTGCAGCCTTGAACCGGAAGAGAATCGAGGTGTCGTGGACGCAGTGCTGTCGGCCATGCGCGAGTTTCGTCTGGATCGCGAATGCCTGCATCTTCCAGGCCTGCCCGCTGACGGCGCTTATCAGGCCCTGCTGAAGCGAAGCTAGGGGAACGGAAAGAGGTTTGATCAGTGGCGCGTTTACCACGGAGCCGGAAGCGACGGCTTTCTGGTGCGGTCGCTTGCGGCTCCGCAGTAAAAATTAAAGCAATAGCCTGCGAACGCGTTTCAGTTGATGTTTCGACAATGTCAGATTTTTGCGAACATGGTAATACTCAGCCTGTATCCACTGTGAGCCAATATCGAATCGAAAACAATGTTCATCCAAAACTCGCTGATCGCCATTGCAGCTCTGTTGACAGTTACCGTCCCAGTCGTGATTTATCGCGCCGCACGATGCGATGCAGGATGGCGTGCCTGGATCTGCTACCAGGTGGCGATGATCTACAATTTTCTACGACCGCGCTGCACGGCCACCAACGCCTGTACTTATCCCGAACACGGGCCGGCGATTATCGTGGCGAATCACACAAGTCCGGCGGACCCACTTCTTCTTTGGATCAGGCATTTCTCGCAGTTCAGGAAACCACGCCTGCGTGTGATTGGATACATGATGGCCAAAGAGTATTACACTCGCGGTGGACTGCTCACGTGGATCTGCAAAGCTATGGAATGCATCCCGGTGGAACGAAACGGACAGGACATGGCGCCGATCAAGGAAGCTCTCCGCCGACTTCAGGCAGGGCACTTGCTGGGCTTGTTTCCTGAGGGTGGCATTAATATTGAATCGCCCAATGAGCGACTGCGGGCTGGAGGAGTTGGAGTTGCGTGGCTTGCTCTGCGGTCCAAAGCACCGGTTATTCCTGTGTTCATCTCTGACGCGCCTCGATCCGAATCGATGGTCCGCGTTTTCTTTCAACGAACTCGGTCAAGACTGACCTATGGACATCCCGTCGATCTGTCTCCATGGCAGAAGGATAAGCCCAGTCACACAGACCTGATCGAAGCCACCGACAAAATCATGCAGAGCATCGCCAGTCTCGGCGGTCTTCAGATTACGCCGTCATTCACTCGCGCGACGCGGCCATCAACGTAGCTCATCTTGTCACGGCTCAACGAAACGGTTCAATGCAGCGTCAGAAAGTCACTTCATCATTTTGTGCTCATCATTCTGTTCAACCGGGTTCAATGCAGCGACGGCTGATGAATGAAAGAGGGACTCGAGTACACCGCAAGCAGAGCGGTGGATGAATCGCTATCTGACAAAGGCCATGTAATAAAACAACAGACCGGTAACGGATGTCAAAGTAATGTCGATTGTCGAGGCCCAGCCAAGGAGCGAGTGAACTCGACTGTGTCGACCGGGTTGAGGATTCTTACCAAATCGTTTCAGAGCCAGCACGATGGTAGCGACCCACAAAACAGGAGTCGTGATCGCAAATACAAGGTGTAACAGAAGCCAAGGTCGCACCGCAGAGATCTTTGCGGCGAATTCTGCTTCGGGCAACTTCTGCTGAGCGACAATGTTTTCCCAGCCACCGTGTACCAATTGCACGTCGACTTCAAAGGCCGTCACCGCCACCAAAAGGACCAACCCGAGCGTGAGCTGAAGCTTCATGTGCCCGGCATAGTTTCTACGAAACTTCACCAGCCAAAGACTGAACAGCAGCAGAGGCACGATCAGCACGAGCGCACAAACGACGAAGTCCAGCATGAAGGTCGTGGGGTAACCCAGAAAACCAGTGCGAAACATTTTTCAACCTGCCGGATGTTCTGCAAAACGGAACAAAACCGCCCGACCCTCAACGGGCCGGGCGCTAAATCGATCTGACCGGACCAGACGAAATCCCATCAAAGGGATTCAGTCCAGACTTCACTTTCTGAAGAGGCCTTCAGGCTACTTCTTCAGCAGTTCAAGCACTGCAGCCTGAATGCCATCAGTGTCAATCCCCTGATGCCCCATCTGCTGCCACAAGCCACCCGAGCCTTCACGATGCGTCCCAATGTTGTTGTAACGGCCCTTGAAGCCTCGCTTCAAAAGTTCTGTGCCAAACCGCGAACCCAATCCAGTATTAACGTTGAATGATTCGGCCACAAGCACCATCGGAGACGCAGCCAGTTTCGCCATCATGGCTTCATCGTAAACATTCAATGTGGCTTTATTGATCAAGCCGACATGCAACCCCTGAGCCTTCAGCTTGATCACGGCATCAAGTGCTCGATAAACGGTTTCGCCAAATGCGACAATGTAACCATCGGAGCCTTCACGAATTACTTCATCTCGACCCGTGACGAACTTGTAGTCGTCGCCATAAATCCGAGCACCATTTTCATCGAGCAGATCAGGAACACCCGATCGTGTGGAGAAAATGAATCGCAGTCCGGCATCTCCGAAGATCTTCTTCATGCAGGCCTTGAACTGATGCTGGTCAGCCGGGAAGTAGAGCCGTGTTGTGTCGCGACCTTCATCCGGCAATCCATTCGCAGCGTACATATTGTTGAGACCGAAGTGGCAGGTGTTGTCTGCCATATCATCACAACCAGCATGCGAAAAATGAGCAAGTACGTTCGACTGGTTCAGTCGAGCCATCGTAATTTCGGAAACGACCATCTCCAGAAACGCGGAAAAGGTCCCGAACACACCCTGCTTACCGGACTCGTAGCCAAAGCCTGCCGCAGCCGAGTAGTTTCCGCGTTCCATAATGCCGCCGCGAACGAAAACTTCCGGATGCGACGCTCGAACGTGATTCAGACCGCAGGAACCTTCCAGGTCACTGTCGAAGACACGAACGCTGGCGATCCGCTGAGCCTCGGACATGCTGTCCAGGATTTCGTTGAGGATCTTGC
>CAIJTV010000852.1:0-6170 GCA_903823635.1 uncultured Planctomycetaceae bacterium | reverse complement strand
TCCACGATGACGTATTTTTCAAACTCTGTGAGTTCGTTGTATTCGGTGGGGGCTGGCTGAGGGGGCATTTCGTCGACTTTCTGCTCGGGTGACGCCGCCGGCGCATTCACTGTCGTTGTGTCCGGCTGAACAACTGCGGATGAGATTGTCTCAACCACATTCGGCTCAGGCCCTTCAGCGCATCCGCTGAACGGTATTGCCAAAGCCGCAACGAGCATGAAACGATTAACAGACTTCATTCTTCCTGCTCCTCGAATGACAGAGGGCACGCGGTTTGCGTGCCCTCCAGCTAACTAAATGATCTGACAATGATCAGTGTTTGATCGGAGTCAGCATCACGGACATCATCTTGCCACTTTCCATCCGTGGAGCTTGCTCGACCGTTGCAATGTCTTCCAGCTTCTTCACGACTTCCTGAAGCATTTCCATACCACGCTCATGGTGCGCGTTTTCGCGACCCTTGAACATGACGTTAATTTTGACTTTGTCACGTCGTGACAGAAAGTCGCGTGCCTGTCGGATCTTGACATCAATGTCATTTTGTCCGGTCTTGGCACGCAGACGCAGTTGTTTTAACTGAGTCTTATGTTGCTTTGGACCACTGGACTTCTTCTGTCGTTCATAAATCACTTTGCCGTAATTCATGATACGGCAGACGGGAGGACGAGCTTCCGGGCTTACCTCAACCAGGTCTAAACCTTCATCCTGGGCCATCCGCAGTGCAACTGCGGTTTCCATTTCACCTAGCATTTCCCCGGTCGCACTTACAACTCGAATTGGAGAAATGCGAATCCGCTCATTCATGCGCGGAAGATTGCTCTGCGGGGGAGCTGCTGCTGGACGAGATCGTTTAATGATTACCTCCGGAAAGAACAAATCGATCAGACTCAAAGACCTGACATTGGTCATTCAGTTGAAAACAGCAGAGGGAATCTCACGGTATTCCGTGGTGTCTCACTCCGCACTCCGCTTTTTGCCATAAAGCTCCAAAAAAAGCCAGCGTTTTTGAGCCCATCCTCCAGGAAACTCTCCAGACACCCAGGGTTTTCCGGATTGCGGTCTCCACGGATTGCCCGAATCCCTGTTTTTGGAGCGAATCTGAGCCAATTCCCAGCTCGACGACAAATGGATCGCGTGGGAGGGAACTGGTGTGCAGGCCACCAATCGACGCCTCTGAAGGCTGATCGCGATGACTTCTTCATTTGGCTGGACTGTTTGTGTGCCCGAAGGCATAACACGCTCAACCTGCAGTTAACAGTCGGCCGGCAGTGCGTTGCATGCTCGCTGATTTACTCGCGAATTCTTCGGATGGGATCTTAATGATGGCCTCTTTTTCTGCATCGCTCTTCAGCCGCCTGGTTGCTGTCATCGTGCTGATGCTTTGCTTCAGCAATGTTGTACTCGCCGGAAACTGGGGGCATTGGCGAGGTCCGTCCGGGAATGGGGCGGCTCCGGATGCGGCTCCGCCAACGGAATGGAGCAGTACAAAGAATGTGAAGTGGAAGATTGCTTTGCCCGGGCGAGGTTCCTCATCACCGGTGATCTGGGATCAACAGGTCTTTGTGACAAGCGCGGTTCCGGCTGCGACGGCGGTTGGCGGGAAGTTGCCGAATCTGGAATTCAAACTGCTGTGTTACAACCGTGCTGACGGAAAGTTGCTCTGGGAAAAGACCGCTGTCGTTTCCGTGCCGCACCAGGAGACACATTCGACCAACGGGTTTGCGTCGGCTTCTCCATGTACCGATGGCGAACATGTCTATGCTCATTTCGGTTCAAGAGGTCTCTACTGCTATACGATGAAAGGTGATCTCGTCTGGAAGCGGGATGATTTCGGTCTGATGAATACTCGCAACAGCTTCGGAGAAGGAAGTTCTCCAACGCTCGCGGGCAACAAGATCATCGTGCCGTGGGACCATGAGGGACCATCTGCTGTGTTCGCCCTTGATAAGCTCACCGGGAAGACATTGTGGAAGACCGATCGTGATGAGCCGACCTGCTGGGCGACTCCACTGGTTGTCGAATTCGAAGGCAAGCAGCAGGTCGTTATGAATGGTCAGACGTGTGCTCGAAGCTACGATCTGGAAACCGGAAAAGAGCTATGGCGCTGTGCAGGGCAAACGGAACGTCCGTGTGCTTCGCCGGTCGCAGAGAACGGACTTGTGTATGTTGGAAGCGGACATCGTGGATCGTTCCTCGGAGCATTCCGGCTGGACGGTCAGGGCGATATCAAAGGCAGCGACAAAGTTGTCTGGACGATTGATCATGACACGCCGGATATTGCTTCTTTGCTGCTCACGTCGGGACGCATTTATTTCCACAAAGGCAAGAACGGTCAGTTGTCCTGTGTGGATGCGGTTACCGGCAAGCCTTTCTATACGGCCGAACGAATTCCGGGGCTGGATTCCATCTATGCGTCACCGGTTGCAGCCGGGGGGCATGTCTATCTGACTTCGCGAGCAGGCACGACGGTTGTGATTTCTGACGCGGCGGAGTTAAACATTGTTGCAACGAACAATGTTGAAGAGACCGTTGACGCAACTCCGGCTCCGGTGGACAACGAACTATTTATTCGCGGCGAAAAACACCTGTTCTGCATCGCTGCGGAATAGCGTTCATAACATCAGAAATTTCAAACTTCGCGGACCACGAGCATGTCAGAATTGACGGCTGGTGGTCTTTTTTATTCTGTCTCAAGCATTGCCAGGAACTCATCCTCCGTCAGCACTTTGACTCCCAACTCCTGAGCTTTGGTGAGCTTGCTTCCTGCCGCCTCGCCCGCGACGACGTAATCTGTCTTCTTCGAAACACTGCCACTGGCTTTGCCGCCGTGATCGCGGATGAGTTGTTCAATCTCATCACGTTTCAGGCGAACCATGGTGCCCGTCACGACAAGCGTTTTCCCCGCCAGTTTCGCTCCGTCACCGCTTGTCGTGATGCTGGATCGCTCAACGGCCTGGCCCATGTTAAGGCCCAGTTCCGTCAGCTCCTGGGCGAGAACTTTGCCGTAGTCAGAATGAAAAAATTGCACGACGGACGCGGCAATGACTTCGCCGATTTCATCAACCTTCGAAAGTGACTCTTCTGTCTGAACGGCAATTTCCTGCATCGTGCCGAAGGCTCGTTCCAGCGTTCGCGCGTTCGTCTGGCCAACGTGGCGAATGTTCATTCCGGTTAACAGCCTCCACAGCGGCTGTTGCCTCGAAAGCTCAAGTCCGGACAAAAGCTTGTCGATCGATTTTTCTCCGAGACGATCAAGCTTCAACAATTCGTCGCGACGACTGCTCAGCCGATAAAGTGACGGGATGCCATCAACAAGCTTCGCGGCAAGCAATTGTTCAACCAGCTTTTCTCCCAGGCCATCAATGTTCATCGCTGGCCGTGATGCAAAGAAGATCAGCGTCTCACGCAATTGAGCTGGACAGGCAGGATTCTGACAGCGAATGTAGACGCCGCCCTCATCCTTTAGAACATCGGACTTGCATTCCGGGCATTGTGTCGGAAAAACGAACGGTTGTTCCTGTCCTGTTCGAGCGGACTCGTTGACACGCATTACGTGAGGAATGATCTTGCCGGCTTTTTCCACGACAACCGTGTCTCCGATCCGGATACCCAGACGGTCAAGTTCCTCAGAATTATGCAGGCTCGCGCGGGAGACTGTGGTTCCGGCGATTTCGACGGGTTCCAGTTCTGCCACGGGAGTTAACGCGCCGGTCTTGCCGACCTGTATCGTGATCGCACGAACTCGTGTTTCCGCTTCGTAGCGTTCCCACTTGTAAGCGCGAACCCAGCGAGGATGTTTCGAGGTTGCTCCGAGCTGTTCACGATCGGCAAGATTATTCAGCTTGATCACAAGACCATCGACTTCAAACGGCAACTCAGGGACTCGCGCAATCATTTCAGCGCAGACTTGCAACAGTTCTTCGAAGCCATTTGCGTGGGACACGTTGGGGGTCGTCGGAATACCGAGATTGCGAATGGAGTCCAGAAATTCGCCGTACGATGTCCATGAGATTCCTTCAAAGTAACCGACACCATGAGCCAGAAATCTGAGTTTACGTTCTCGTGTCAGTGTTGGATCCAGCAGCTTCAATGCGCCGGCGGCAGCGTTGCGAGGATTCTTGAAGGGCTCTTCACCCGCGCGAACTTGCTCCGCCTGAAACGCTGCGAACTGTTCGTTCAGGATGATAACTTCACCGCGGACTTCGAGTGAGGTCGGGGGCTTTTCGGTCATCAGTCGGAGAGGGATTCCAGCGATGACTTTTGCGTTGTTCGTGACATCGTCGCCGACAGCTCCGTTGCCTCGAGTTGCCGCACGAACGAGTGTGCCATTCTCCCAGATCAACGCGATGGCAACGCCATCGATCTTGAACTCAACGGAATACTCGAGCGATTCACGGTCCAGCGTTTTCCTGAGGCCGGCATCCCAGTCGACCAGTTCCCGCTCTTCAAACGCATTCTCAATGGACAGCATGGGAATGCGATGGGAGACCTGCGTAAAACCGGCGATAGGTTCGCCACCGACTTTGACGCTGGGGCTGTCTGCGGTCGCGTACTCCGGATGAGCTTTCTCCAGAGCAATCAGGCGGGCCATCAGAGCGTCGTATTCGCGGTCCAGGATTTCTGGTTTGGCGTCGACGTAGTAGAGGCGGTTGTGCCGCTCCAGCTTTTGGCGGAGTTCAGTGATCTCGTGGAGTTCATCAATTTCATCGTGCGGAAATAAACTGGCCATGAACAGCGGCTTATCGAGGGGGATAGTTGACATTGGGCATCATAAGACGGCCAAATCCGGGGCCGCTACGTATCATTGTGCGGTTCTGTGTTCCATACAATCGAAGGAATGTCGAATGCGAGCGGCAGCGTGTTGACGAATTGGGGCGTTCTCCATTAGAGTTTCAGAACAAATTGACCAGAAAAAGTGAGGCCGCACCGCCATTCGACCTCGCAAGTTCCTGCAGTGTGCTGGATTTTTGAATGAGTCGAAGCCGCAGGACGCAAAATATTGGCGCATGATCCCGGAAATACATTGGAAGTCCTGTTGGAAACGACGTTTGAACAATTGGGGCTAAAAGCCTCGACTTTGAAACAACTTCAAAAGATCGGCTACGAAAAGCCGAGTCCGATTCAATCGGCCTTTATTCCCGTCGCGTTGACGGGGAAAGACTGTATTGGACAGGCCAGAACCGGAACTGGTAAGACGGCCGCCTTTATGCTTCCCGCGCTGGAACGCGTGGATCTGAGCCTGCCTAAAGTTCAGGTGCTTGTGCTCGCTCCGACTCGTGAGTTGAGTGAACAGGTTTACGCCGAATCCAAGAAGCTGGCCGGTGGAGATAAGCTGAAGTTCGCTCTCGCTACTGGTGGTCGTCCGATCGGGAAACAGATCGACGATCTTGAGCATGGTGCTCAGGCGGTGATAGGAACACCGGGCCGAGTGATCGACTTGCTGCGTCGACAGCATTTGAAACTCAAGAATCTGATGGTCGTTGTGCTGGATGAAGCCGACCGAATGCTGGACATCGGGTTTCGCCCTGACATTGAACGCATCCTGAAGTCATGCCCGGAAGAACGCCAGACGTTGTTGTTGTCAGCCACGTTGCCTCCGCCTGTGGAGAAGCTGGCTCAAAAGTTTATGTCATCTCCACAGATGGTGGATCTGTCAGAAGACCGCGTTGTTGTTGATACGATCGAACAGTACTACATCACTGTTGATGAAGATCGGAAGACGGCCTTGCTGCTGCGAGTCCTTGCGAAGGAAAAACCGAGCCAGGCAATCGTGTTTACTCGCACGAAGCGCGGTGCCGATGCGTTGCATCTTAAGTTTTCTAAACGACTGAAGTCTGATCGCATTGCTGCGATTCACGGCGACTTGCCGCAGCGAAAGCGTGACAAGGTCATCAAGTCACTTCGCGCAGGTGAGATTCGTCTGTTGATTGCGACGGACGTTGTAGGGCGCGGTATCGACGTCAGTGGGATCTCGCACATCATCAACTTTGATATCCCCGAGTATTGCGACGACTATGTGCATCGAGTTGGCCGAACGGGCCGACTGTCGTCTGCGGAAAACGGGCGAGCGATCACGTTTGTTACGTTGCAGCAGGGTGGCGAACTGACAAACATCGAGAAGCGTATCAATACGGTTCTGCCGGAGTACAAAGTCGAAGGCTTTGAAGCAT
>CAIJTV010000851.1:0-1651 GCA_903823635.1 uncultured Planctomycetaceae bacterium | reverse complement strand
GCGTCGTCTTGTTGTGAATGCGGCAATTCATCTGACGGGCGGAGAAGTTCCTGAGAAAGCCGATGTGGATTATGTGGATCCGTTTTATCCAACGTTCTACGGTTTCATCAACGATCCAGACTACTACAAGACACTGAACTGGAAGCCGGCGGATTTTGGTCTGGGCAAGGCTCCTCATCGTGAAGATCCAGCGGGGAGCCCAGAGTGGCCGTTCCGACCTGTGCCAGAGAAGAAATAAGTCTTTGCTCAGGCAAGATTCACTCTCATTTTGAGAGTCGCAATTTCCCTCTCGTTTCAGCTATCCAATCTCCTCTCGGCCCTCGTCGCTGAATGGACTTCCTCTGTGTGCTCCGTGCCTTTGTGAGAGCAAATTTTTTCTCACGGAGGCACTGAGGCACAGAGAATGGTAGCCGCACAGAGAGGCTGGTAGCCAATGTGAAGCAACTGATGGCATTGATGAATGCAACCCGGCGCTTGTGCGGTGCGCATCGGATGAAGTAAGGTCAGGTGTCAATAACAGTCTGAAGTTTCGGCTTTCGCCCTTCAAAAGCAGCCACTCATTTGTGCGTCGCCCTGAAGCAGACCATCGGGCGGCAAATCACCAGCGATTTCCGGATCGCCATTCCTGAATGCTGAGAGCTCTGTCACCGGCGACCACTATGTGATCGATCAGCGGGATACCAATGATTTCTGCTGCTGATTCCAGGCGTTCCGTCACGCTGATGTCCTGATCACTGGGAGTGGGATCGCCGGACGGGTGATTGTGGACCACGATGATACAGTTGGCTGCATCTCGAATGGCCGGTCGAAAGACTTCGCGAGGATGAACCAGACTATTTCGCAGGGTTCCCACCGTAATCTGATGTGAGGCAATCGGCTGGTTCTTTGTATCCAGAGTTACCATGTGAAATTCTTCCTGTCGTGCTTCTCTGGCCAGACGTCCAAAACGACTCAGGCAGAACTGCATCGCAGTCGACGGGCTGGTGATGCGAATGCGATCGCGAAAGCCTTCGTCCATGGCAGCCGCGACTCTTCGCCCCAGTTCAACTCCGGCCATGATTTGACAGTAGGCAGGCTCACTAACGGCGATGCTGAAGCCCTTTAGTTCTTTGGGACCCAGCCCGGGCAGGTTCTCAAGCCCGTTACCAAGGCGAGTCGCAATCTTCTCGCCAGCCTGCAAAGCGGACTCACCTGTACGACCGGTACGGATAAGAATAGCCAGCAGTTCCGAAGTCTTAAGATTTGAAGCGCCGTGTTGCAGCAAACGTTCGCGGGGCCTTTCCTCCAGGGGCGCTTCCGTAATCTGAGTGCCATGGACCTGTGAGTCGACCCAGGGTGTCACTTCAAACTTACGAGGATCCTGCTTCCAGCGAAATCGAGTTCCTTGTTCGGTCTCGACTTGTTGCAGCGATCCTTGTCTTACAAGGGTCTGCACGATCAGGCCAGTGATTTTTGTATGCTCACCGCCGCTGGATTCACGGATTTCATCAATCGCGAACTCCGGATACCCACAAAGTCGCGAGACGACCGTTTGATAGATTTCTTTGCGGTCGGGTTTACTGGTTCGAGTCATACGCGGATGGAATTCAGGTTTGAGGCGTTACCCTTGGTATTGTCGGTACCTGTGGAGGGTGTTTTGTTCCCCCTGCGC
>CAIJTV010000850.1:0-1507 GCA_903823635.1 uncultured Planctomycetaceae bacterium | reverse complement strand
GTGATCGCCTGCATGCATTCTGGTCCATCTTATGTCGCCGCGTTCGCGAAAGAGACTGGTGACATTATCTGGAAGCATGATCGCGATCTTGGCGCGCCGGAAGAGGCGGCTCAAAGTTATGCGACACCAGTTGTAGTCGAAGATGCGGCTGGTGAGATGATTATTGTGCTCGGGGCTGACCATGTGACGGCTCATGATGCAGCCAATGGCAAAGAAGTCTGGCGACTTGGCGGATTGAATCCCACCGGGCACAAGTATTTCCGTTCGATTGCTTCGGCCGCCGTGGGGGAAGGCATTGTGATCGCGCCGTATGCACGAGGTGAATCGTTGACGGCCATTCGCATGGGTGGCGAAGGCGATGTCACAAAGTCGCACATTCTCTGGGCGAACACAGCCACATCCGGCGATGTACCCACTCCCGCCATCGCAAATGGTCGGGTCTTCATCTGCCGTGACACCGAGGAAGCTCGCGGAACAATTGATTGCCTCGAACTCACGACCGGCAAGACCATCTGGAGCGGTCAGCTCGAAAAGAATCGCAATACGTTTCGCTCGTCACCGGTCATTGCTGACGGCAAACTTTATATGGCTCGCCAGGATGGCACTGTGTTTGTGCTGGATGCATTTGCGAATGAATTCAAAGTGCTGGCCAGGAACACCGTCGCTGAAGAACATACGGTGGCGACGCCCGTCTTTGTTGACGGCAAGATTCTCTTGCGAACGGACAGCCACATCTTCCTGATCGGGAACAACGGATAGGGGGCGATTATGCTCAGCAGTCATTTCCTGCGGCCCATCATCCTGGCCTCGCTGTTGATGACAGGCCAGAGAACAACATTGGGAAATGATGAAGCTCCCCAACCGAAAAAGGCAGACCAAATTTTGACGACCAGCGGCTATCGCCGACCTCCTCAGGAGATTACTGACATTCTGAACGCTCAGCCGACGCCCAGTGTGTCGCTGAGCCCGACTCGAGAGTATCTGCTGCTGATCGAACGATCCAGCTATCCTCCGATCGAAGATCTCGCTGCCCCAATGCTGAGGCTGGCCGGTTATCGCATCAATCCACTGACAAACGGTCCTCATCTGGCTCCTCGCAGTATCGGGCTATTGCTGCAATCCATTGCCACCGGCGAACAACGTCGGATCGAAGTTCCAGTGGGAGCAAATCTGGGATATCAGGGATGGTCGCCAGATGGACAATGGATTGCATTCACGATCACGACTCGGGATTCAATTCAGCTATGGGTTGCATCCGTTAAGAACGCTACGGCTCGGCAGTTTGCAGATCTGCAGATCAACGGCTGCTATGGGGCACCGATCCAATGGTTACCGGACTCCAGCGGTCTGCTGGTGCAGTCAATTGTTCGTGATCGAGGCCCCGCGCCGATCAAGCCATTGACTCCGTCTGGTCCGACGATTGAAGAAAGTTCCGGCAATTCAGGGCCGGTACGAACTTACCAGGACCTGCTGCAGAACGCACATGACGAGGACCTTTTTGAGTACT
>CAIJTV010000849.1:0-2102 GCA_903823635.1 uncultured Planctomycetaceae bacterium | reverse complement strand
GTTATGCTCGTTCCATTTACGACCGTGCTGCCACCCCAGAACGACTACTCAGACTACGCGCCAAAGAATCCGGAAGCGTGCCACGAATGCCGAGCAGAAGAAAAGGAAAGAGTAGCGGCAGAGAAACCGGACGACAAAACTCGGAAACCTGATGAAGAGCCGGACCAGGAAGATTTCTCGAAGGTTCTGGGGATGCTTCTGAATACTGCAGTATCCACAGACAAATTGCAGCCGACCAAAGTAGACGTTTCGCCGAGCGCCGGGACTATCGAAGCGACGACTTCGGACCTCCAGAAGGCCACCACTTCTGATGCTCCGCACAGTTTTCTCACTGCCGCACCAAATCCAGCAGCCTCAACTCAGAGTGTCCCGGAGACTTCGTTCCCCAAGCAGGTCGTATCTTCTGCCGAGCCCAAATCAACAGCATCAAACGCGGCTCCGACGCCAACTTTCTCTTCAGACCCAAAGAAGCTCGACACTGCCGACATACAAATCCCTGCCCCTGCAGCCCCTGTGGCAAAGGCTGATGTTAAGCCTAAACAGACTTCTGGTGGACTGACTATCCCCGGCAAAAACTTATCCATTGAGAACCCCAGTACCTCTTACTCAATCGCGAATGCAGCAGACCCGCAAACAGAAGTGGAAGTGTTGCCAAATGCAGAGCTGGGATTTCAGCAATTGGGCCTCGAGACCACTTTCCGGTCCGCCACGCGACTCTATGAATCCACTAAAGATACGGACGCGGTCACTCAGGAAATCATGAACACTTTGAGCCGTGCGGTCGCAGCCACGGCCCCCACAAGAAATCGGGCGGGAACTAGTGGCCCGCAGGCAAATATTTCTGGCGATGGCTTTTCTGAAATCACTAACCTCGCTCCACTCGATACCGAGAGCTTAGGCCCGCTGAATTCTCTCGGAACTTCGATGAATGCATCAGATGCACTTTTACAGGAAACAAGCGGACTGCAGAAAACCACGCTTGAGAATGCTCGCGGTGAGACTCTCGACCAATTCCGGGTGCAACAGCCCGGTTCTGACGCCGATCGCAAATCGAATCAATCAGGCCCTGGTAACGATGATCAACTGCTGAGCAATGTCGGGCACACTTCTTCCTCCGGATCAGACGGAGCACGACTCTCTTCCTCTGGAGCAGTCGCTCTGACTCTGCCGGATCTGACAACTTCAGTGACATCTGAAATGCGGCAACCGCTCAGCTCTCAGGTATCGCGGGCTGTAATTGAACATCTGGAGAGACATACAACCGCAGAATCAGAAACGCTGATTGTTCAGTTGGATCCGCAGGACCTCGGCGAGATGGTGATTGAGTTGTCCAAATCGAAAGAGGGCCTCGCAGTCAGGGTTACAGCACGCGAGGCTGTCACGATGGACATGCTTCTGGCCCGAGGCAGCGAAATCGAAAATCAATTACGAGGAGAAAAGATGGATCTCCGCTCATTGGAGTTTTTGTCTCCTGACATGATGAATGGCGGAGCGTTTCAGCGACAATCTTCTCAGGACTCAACTTCGAGGTTCGATCAGCCCGTCGGAACTCAGCGTCGCAATTCGCGTAATGGGGCAGCAAGTCAAATCTCCACAGCGGCCACCACACGCACCGGAGATTCGCAACACGCGTTGAATTTCAGAGCCTGAAACATTAGTCGGGTCAACACCGCTCTCACGTTAATACACCACAGGAAGGCTCATCAGCCATGACCACAGCAGTTAGCGCAGCATCCACTTCCGGTATTGCCAGCAAAGACCAGTTCCTGACTCTGTTTGCAAAGCAGCTCCAGTACCAGGATCCCACCGCGCCAACCGACACCGATGCCTTCCTTGCCCAGTTGGCACAGTTCACCACAGTGGAAGGGATTCAGAATATGAATAGTGGTATCACTGGCCTGGGGACAAAGCTCGACACCCTGATCGAAAAAACGTCTGCTGAAAACGACCTTAGAACCCTCGAATCCATCAATGCCGGGGCAGGGCTTCTGGGCTTGAGTGTCCGCTACGGTGACAAAGCTTCGGAAAAGGGGATCGTCTCTGAGATCAAGCCTGATGACGGTCAGATTCTGGTACGAATTGGCAACAACTTCTACCCGATC
>CAIJTV010000848.1:0-1879 GCA_903823635.1 uncultured Planctomycetaceae bacterium | reverse complement strand
CCAGCATCGAATTGTGAAGCAGGAAGAAGCGACCTTCGATTGGCGAACATTCCTGAATGCCAAATACGACGACCTGAACGATCCCATTGGAAACACGCTGACAACTGGTAATAACGATAGTCGTTTCGAGGATCATCATACCGTTTCGTCTGGCGGGTTGAAACGCCGAACGACGGCGGGCGGTGAAGTGAAGTTGTCACAACAATTCGGATATCAGGACAACAACTCTCGCTTCCTGCTTCCTAATCCGCAGTCCACATCACGACTCGAACTCAGCTTCCGACAACCGTTGATGAGTCAGTCGGGCGTTGCGTACAACCAGAGCCAAATTGTTCTCGCTCGTATCAATGCCAGTTCATCGGGTGATGAAACACTCGAAGAATTGCAGCGACATCTGTACGGTGTTGCCGAAGCGTATTGGAAACTCTACAGAGCCCGTGCAGAATTCTTCCAACGTCAGAAGCTGCTTTCGTCTGCTCAGAAGGTTCTGCAGACACTGGAAGGACGTCACGGCGTCGACACGATTCCGCGTCAGATCCTGCGTGCTCGTGCGGCCGTTGCTCGTGCCGAATCCAGAATGCAGCGAGCAGTCACAGATATTCGCAACGCGGAATCTCAGTTGCGTCTGCTAGTGAATGATCCCGAAATGCTGAATGGCGGTGCTGTCGAATTCACTCCGATGGAAGCCCCGAGCATGGTTCCATTGCCAGTGGGGTTGCGTGAATCTCTGCAGGAAGCTCTGGTCAATCGTCCGGATATTTCTCATGCGATTCGACAGATGCGGGCATCCGGTGTTCGCATGGGAGTCAGCAAGAGCGAAATGCTGCCCAAGCTGGACTTTATCGTCAGTTCCTACGTGGCCGGACTGGAGAACAAAGCTCAGTTCGTCGACTCGTTCAACAATCAGTTTACTCAGGGACGACCGGGTTATACCGTCGGGATGGAATTCGAAGTTCCGCTTGGAAACCGCGCGGCGAAGGCCAAGGTTGAACAACGTCAGTGGGAACTCAAACGCGCAATTAACAGCTTCAAGGCGACCGTCGAAACGTCGCTGACAGAGGTCGAAATCGCCAGTCGTGAAGTTGACACGGCCTGGCGTGAGTTGCTGGGCAAGTATCAGGCGATGGTGGCGGCTCAGAATGAAGTGAGCTATCTTCAGGATCGGTTCGATGTTCTGCCCAATGTCGAAGAATCATCCATCCTGCTGCTCGAAGACCTGCTGGATGGCTACGAACGTCTGGCCGATGAAGAGGCGGCTTTTGCTCAGGCACAAACGTCTTACTCGCTGTCGATTATTCAACTCCGACGTTCGACCGGGACAATGCTGCGGTCGCGATATGATGCTCCGGAGCTGGAGAACAGCGAAACAGAATGGATGACGTCCCGCGCTGAACAGACCGCGAACGAAGTGGATGCTCGACAAATGCGAGTCGCGACTTTGCCCGCTGCCGAAGAACTGGCTCTGCCGACAGAAGCGGCCAGTAATCAGCTTCCGGTTTCATGGACTCAACCGGTTGGCGAACGTCCCAAATCGGTAAAACCAGCTTCGCAAAAGCCAGCCAACCGTGTAGGCGGACATTCCTTCGGAAATGGATTCTGAGTTATGTTCAGGCGAACTGCGAAGGCAGTCGAATCGTCCGGGAACGCACTCGCCGAAAGCCGCGTTGCCAGATCTCTGGCGAATGCAAATTCCAGCGAACTGATCCCGCATATCCGCGCGCTGGCGAAATCACTGGAGTCCGCTTCGGAATCGCAGTTGATTGGCGAGGTCGGCGAAGTACGTCGAGAACTCGCCCGGGGGCATCGTCCATCCGAACCTCATTTGCTGGTTGCGGGGCTGGCTTTGGCTTACGAAGCACTCCGGCGATCGAAGGGCATT
>CAIJTV010000847.1:0-2754 GCA_903823635.1 uncultured Planctomycetaceae bacterium | reverse complement strand
CATTGCCAGTCTTCGTTAATGAGCCTCGCTTCACGGTATTTCCCGATGACGATTCCGAAGGCACCAATCCCAGAAACGCCATGAATTGCCTTGCCGTTTTGAAGCGTCGCAGATCGCCGATCTCCGCAGCAATCACCGTCGCACTCAATATCTGAATCCCGCGAAATCCCATCATCGCCTTCACCAGCGGCTGCAACGCGTGCCCTTCGATAAATTTCTCGATGTGTTTCATCAGTTGCTTCACTCGGGCCGAGGCGTCGTCGACAGCTTTGATGTTGTCGTCGAGAACACATTGGCGACACGCATCCTCAAACTTCTGCTTGCGGACCCAGATCATGTGCTTTGCCGTCCATTCTCTGCCGTCACGATACGCTCGATCATTGCGAAGCAGAAACTTGCTGAGCTGATGCCGAGCCGTGCGTTCAGCGTTTTTGGCATCGTCGCGAGTGCGCTCAAGATCTCGCAACGCTTCCGTCTGCTCGTCAGGAACCCAGACCTGCGTCAGATCGCCCGATCGCAGATAGTGAGCCAGCTTTTTCGAGTCTCGTCGATCGGTTTTGATACGCAGGCCGGATTTCTGTGGAACAAGCGACGGCGCGATTACGATGCAGTCGATGCCTTCCTTCTTCAGCCGACGACTCAAACCAAAACCGGTCGGCCCCGCTTCGTAGCAAACTCGCAGAAGTGAAACGTCCGGAGATAGCTTCTTCAGTTGCTTGATGATCTTGTTGCTGTCATTCAGAAACGTGGCCAGCACTTTTGCTTCAGCACTTCCCGATTCAGCGACCGATATCACAATAGAATCCTTGTGGACGTCCAAACCAACATAACGTAAGTTACTCATGGACCAGTGCTCCCGATTATGGCTCTGAGGTTTCGAAAAGTGTGATAACTCTCCGAAAGCTTAACCCACGTTTTTCGTGACCACTGGTCCTTCCATTTTGTCTACAAATCGCAACGTCTTCCCGTAGGGTGTGACAAGTGAGCCTTAGCGAACGCAGGCACACCGGTTGAGACTCAGCCGAAATCAAACAGCTCACTCCAGAAGGATTCACGCTTCTTCGGTTGAGTGTCCTCCCTCGATCCTGATCGAGAAGAATTGTCGGAGTCGTAGTGACGCTCACGGTCTTCTGACAGTCGTCCGCTGCCCGTATCGCGACCCGATCGTTCAATAATCTTGTCCAGCTCGCCGCGATCCAGCCACACCCCGCGACAGGCGGGACAGTAATCAATTTCAACTCCGGATCTTTCCATCATCTGCAGATTGGATTCACACACAGGGCACTTCATCGCAATAGCTCCCCAGATCAAAGAAACAACAGAATTCGGTAAGACTTCAGCAGCCAAAGGTATTCCCCGGCGGAATCCGCATTACTCCACAAGCGCCCGGAGCCAGCCAACTCTTGTGGTCGCGCCGCCCGGAATCTGAATTCGTCTTGTCATGTCCCCAAGCCTCATCGTAGGGAGATGTCAAACAATGACAAATCTATAGTACGCATGACATCCATTGATTCAATCAATGTGTTTTCATTGATGTGACGGCAGGGTAAATGCCACATTATGGAAGTGCGTGCTCAGGAGTCGGCGATGCCTGGCAGAGTGAACACGACCGGCCCATCCAGCGTAACGCTGTTCTCACGAGCAATGCTTCTGATCGTGCAGTCGTGCAGATTCCTGAATCTGCAGACCGAGGCCACGGCTTCCGTGGGAGTCGTGCGGGCGGAAAGCGGGGACCATAGTGCCTGACCTACCGGCATCGAAGCTGCCGTAGACTATGACGGTCAAGACAACTTCTGCCTACGGCAGTAGTCCCTGAGATTTCGCAAGCACATGCAACAGCGTCTTATTGTCCAGAAACGGTTCGTTTCCGACAGCAGCCCAAATGACCTTCCCGCTTCGGTCAACGACAAATGTTCCGTGCTTCATGAACTCTGGCTTGTCATCCGTCTCTGGCTGATACACGCCCCACTGCGCGGAAACGGCATAGTCGATATCTGCCAGAACCGGAAAATGAAATTCTCCATACTCTTTGTACTTCTCCGCGGTGTGGCCAGAAGTATCAGAGCTGATCGCAACGATATCGGCATCCAGTTCTCGGAAGTAATGCTGGTCCTTGTCCAGTGCAAGTAACTGGGCGACGCAATGACTGCAGCCGTAACCAAGATAAAAGACAACAACAACGGGGCGATCCTTCCCCAGATGGCTCAATTCCTGGGACGCTCCATTCACATCAGGCAAACCAAAATTCGGGGCCGCCTGGCCAAGCAAAGGGTGTGATTGAGACGCCTCCGGGACGAACGTGGATTCCGCCAGAACAACGGAAAGGCCTTCGGTCAATCGTCGCTTCTGTGCCGCTTGAAGGTAGGCTTCTGCGTCATTCCGAATATGGCCCGTGGAAACAAGGCCATACTGCATACAGATCTGACGACACTGCTCAAGTAGTCCGCTGTTCTCTGCTACAGCTTCGGGAGGATTTGTCGTATGGTAAACAAGGACAACCGCATACATCGCGGCAATGAATCCCAGGAATCCCAAAAAGATCCGCGTGCTCATGTCACGCGGCTTTGTCGAATTCGCTGCAGATGACTCCTGAACATCGCTGGCCATCTGCTGAACTCCTCTTTCCGTGATCGTTCTCAAATGCATTGCAGGATGCGAACCGCCGGTTCAGGGTCGCGGCAACCGGTCAAACAATGACTTAGCGTCAGTGGCTTACTTTGCGTCAGTGGCCGGGACCGATTCTGAAGAAGGAGT
>CAIJTV010000846.1:0-1645 GCA_903823635.1 uncultured Planctomycetaceae bacterium | reverse complement strand
CGCCGTTAAAATCGAAGTCTTCGCGGAGATGAGTATTCACGGCCGCAAATGGCGCCCCCGTGAATTGAGTTGTTGGGAGAGGTGTGTATTCGGCACCGAACTGAAACTCAAGTGGCTTTGCTCCGCCCTCAATACCCAGAGCGTAGCCGATCTCTCCGTAGATGCGTGAGACATTATTGAGATCGTAAGCCGTTCCCAATAGCAGGGAGTCTCGTACATAGTTGATGCGATTGAACAGCGGATTCGCAATCAGGTACTCATCCCCCACGTGTGAGCTGATGTGATAATAGCCCGCTCGATACGACAGACGATCGAACTTCCATGTGCCATAGAGACCAACGCGATAGTCAGATCCCTCCAGCATCGCGCTCACCTCATCGGGCAGGACACGGGCAAACACCGCGCCTTCGAGGTCCAACTGAAAGGCGTCGCTGTTAGAGACTGACGGATCTGACAGGCGAATCAAGCCGGCACGACCGCCAAGCACTGCTTCCCAGATCTTGCGTTTACTCTTGGTGTCGTAGAATGACACAAGCTGCATCCGCGCTTCTTTTTCACCGGCGATGTAGGTTTTGTAGAGCAACCCGTTGGGAAGTAGTTGCCAGCAGAGATGCTGTTCGTGAGTCTGCGGATACTCAGAGAAAACCGCGTCCGGCGTCATGGCCGGGTAAAAAGCTTGCTCCGTTTGCGACTCAGGAATGACAATCTGCTCTTCACCGCTTATGGGCTCGGCTGGTTCCTGGGTGTGCCCTGTCGTTCTGATCGCTCCTTGAGCGGGCATGTTGACGACTGACGACCTGGCGTCCGGAGCCTGCGAGTATTCGGAGAGATCAAAGTCCCCTGCAGTTGCCGCGTCGCCTCGTTGTTCCGCGGACTTTGGTGCGTCGGGCTTCTTGCTTCTCGACTGGCGAAGCGGATCGAGCCATGTGCTGACTGGTCTTCTGGCGGCACTTGAAGCAACACCCGGATCACTGGCGGATTCTTTGGCTGGTGTAACGACGTTGCTGTTGTCAGCGTGAGCTGCCAGCGTCTGTGCGGTACAAACCAACGCGGCTACGAATAATTTTGCGAAGAGACTGCTGCGTTGAGCCACCCGCGACCTGCCTGCAGATGGCTGGACCAATAGCCTGGCCGCTTCATCGATGGGTTTCGAGAAGCTGCAATCTCGAAGCTGCGGACGGCTTGAAGACGAATCTCCTGCAGCGGTAGGCAACTCAGGAGATGTTCTCCCCTGATTGTTGACCGGCTTTGCCGACTTTCCGAACCATTGAAATGCGTGAGCCACGAAGTGCGATCCTGATCTCGTGTCCTGCGGGACATGACGAACATAGAACCTGCAATGTCTGTGACGAAGGTTTCGGATAAGCCGCCGGGTGATTCTGAGGATCGCAACTATCGTTTCGGCGATTCAGACTGTGTCGGGCCGGTCAGTTAAAATGTACGGATTTTGCAGCCCAAACAATGAAAATGCGAGATTCTACAGCGGCTGAAATTCGGCAAAAACCGCCACCGCCAAATCTCTTCAATTGCCTGATCGTCAAAGTCCACTTCCACAGACCATGATCATTCAAAGGCTCAATCAGTGGCTGCATTCACGGGCCAGGGGTTTATACTTCGCCCGGGGCAGAGTGAGATGTTTCTTTGT
>CAIJTV010000845.1:0-2268 GCA_903823635.1 uncultured Planctomycetaceae bacterium | reverse complement strand
CTGCCGGAGAGTATTCTGTGGTGGTTCATCACCAGGTAGGAGGAGCTGACATCCTGTCGCTCCGAGGTCACACCCATTAAAAGGTCATGCGGCCCATTGAAGCTCGGGTTGGCGTAGGGTTATCGTCGACAGTGTCTTGGCCATGACATGATTCAATTTGTGACCACTTCGACGCGCGACAACTCGAGCAACAAACATCTGACCATTTAAAGCCAGATCTCCGATGCAGTCCAGTATCTTGTGCCGAACCGGCTCATCAGGCCAGCGAAGCTTATTATCAATCACAGATCCATCAGTATCGAAGACGACCAGATCCTTGCCTGTCAGATGCTTGCCGAATCCCATGATCTGCAAAGCTTCAACTTCATTCTTCAGCACAAAGGTTCTAGCGGGAGCGATCTCTTTCAGAAAGATCTCCGGAGTCATGCTCACGGAGAAAGACTGAGATGGAATGGCCGTCTGTGGACCATAGTCAAGGCGATAGTCGATCGTGGTTGATCCATCGAAAGATGGAATGATCTCAATCCACTGTTCGCCAGCTCGATCGTTGACGCCCTGAGATTCGTCGATGATCAGAAGATCACGAGGAGCCGACTGGATATTCAGGCCCGCTTCCAGAATCGCTTCGCAGAATGGCAGGCAGGAGCCATCGACAGCAGGGACTTCAGGTGCGTTGATTTCTATGATGCAATTGTCGACCTGCAAACCGGCCAACGCTGACATCAGATGTTCGGTAGTTTCCACGAAGGCGCCATTCGAGGCGGCGAGGACCGTGCGTCGAGGAGCTGACGTGACGTTGTCCACATGGGCCTTCACTTCCGGCTTGCCTGCGAGATCGACTCGACGGAAGACAATTCCGGAACCCGGTTCAGCGGGAAGAAGACGAAGGCGGGCTTCTACGCCGTGAAACAGCCCTCGACCGGAAATCATCGCGGTCCGTGCCAGCGTCTGCTGGCGAGGCTGAACAGAAGCATCAGAACTCATAAGCATCGCATCCCCCATCGTAGCGAAGTGAGTTTTATTCAGTGAGCGGGATTATTGAGACTATTCGCTGGAAGTATCCCGCGAACACCCGGCCTCAATTCACACCGAGCAATGAATATTCAACGAACCGGCAGTGGAGCGAATCAACGTTTCCACTGCCGGAGTTCAGTCACAGGTTTTCAACAGCAGAACTAGTTAGCAGATGGCTTGCCTGCAGCTGCACCGCTTGTCTGGCGGATTGGCTTTGCAGCACCAGCAGCGGCTGATCCTTCATACTGCTTGTTCAGTGTGGAGAGAACAACGTCAGTAATGTCGTCGTCTGCTCGGTAGTAAACAACCTGCTTGTTCATGCGCTGGACAGCTTCGGCTGGTGCAGTGTTCTCGTCGATGTCCTTGCGGTCGAATCGAATCACGACAGTGTACTTTGCGTACTCAGCGTACTTCTTGACCATGCTGGTCGTGTCAGCGTAGATGACCTTGAACATTTCCGATTCACGGCGAGCCAGCTTGCGCTGAGTTGCTGCGCGGAAGGCTTCGAATTCGCCCTTGGCGTCCAGCAGGCTCTTTTCAGCCTGATCGTACTGAGGTGTGCCTGGAGCCAGCTTCAGCTCCTGAATCTCAGTCTGCATCTTCTGCATTTTTTCGACCATGAGCTTCGCTTCTGCGTCGCTCTTTTCGATTTCTGCAGACAGCTCAGTTCGCAGGTCTTCGAACTTCTTGTAGCCCTGGAAAACTTCTGCCATGTCAACAAGACCGACGCGATGCGCGGTGTTGTCCTTTGGGGCAGCAGCTGGCTTGGCAGTTTCCTGAGCCAGGGCGGGGGTAATGGTTCCGGCTGCCAGGGCAGCAACTAATGCGATAACAATGTTTTTCACGGTTTCGGCACTCCTTTGCCAGTCTGAAGCCCCGATTTCCGTGGGGCGGGTAATCCATTCAATCTCAGACCGTTGACCGGTCGTGGACCAGCGTTTTGTCCCAAACCCACCAAACCCGGTCAAGGTGAAGCAAGTCCGTTTGAGGCCTATTCTGGTTTCACTGCAGTACGGGCGCGGCAAATCGGCAGGTTTTGCAGGGAACATGTGTTCCTAAACTTCGCAGAGTCCCTGTTTTTACTCGTGGTTAGTGTTCACGGTTGCATTAGTTAAGGAACAGCGAGAAATAAGGTCCAGTTTTGCTTCGGGTAGAGGCACACCATTCACGTTCCAATGATAAGTTTGGCCTCAAGTTTTGTTGCTCTTGCCGCAGTCCGTCTTTCCCATCATTCTGCCACTTCATTATGAGGCT
>CAIJTV010000844.1:0-1726 GCA_903823635.1 uncultured Planctomycetaceae bacterium | reverse complement strand
TCTCCTGAGAAGGAACTTTTGACGGCGGTTCTGGAGTGCAGGCTCAGACCGCGAATCAGCAGTGTACCGAATAAATTCGGCTCCTCCCAACCGCAATCCTGTTTTCCACTGGCCTTCAGCTGGACATCGACATCAATGTCCCCTCTCCCCTTTGGGGAGAGGTAAGGGTGAGGGGCTTTAGTTGTAGTTTCCGCTGCTCAGCCCGCTCATCCGGCCTATCGGCCACCTTCTCCCCCGAAACGGGGGGAGAAGGGACGACGTCGCGTGTGAGTGCTCCATGCAAATACTATTTCTCTCCGTTGTTGCGCGTCGGACCTGGTACTGTCCATTTCGCTTCGATGACGAATCCTGTTCAGCTTGCTAAAGTCTCTGTGAGATATTCAGTCCGGAAAAACGCCCACACTTTCTGACGACTCACCGCCATGCTCAATCGACGCCAATTGCTTTCTCGAACCGGCATGGGATTCGGCTCCGTGGCCCTGGCTCATCTGCTGCAGTCAGCAACAACTCAGGCCGATCAGTCAGCGACCAATCCACTGGCTCCGAAGCAGCCTCATTTTGCTCCGACCGCACAACGCGTCATTCACTTGTTCATGAATGGCGGCCCGTCACATCTGGATACCTTTGATCGCAAACCTCTCCTTGAGAAGTATCACGGCAAAGCACTGCCCACTTCTGAACGAACAGAACGAAAGACAGGAGCCGCCTTTGCTTCTCCATTCAAGTTTCATCGGTACGGCCAAAGCGGACTGGAGATCAGCGAAATCTTTCCCCATATAGCGACATCGGCTGATGACCTGTGTGTCATTCGTTCGATGCATGCCGACGTTCCCAACCATGAACCGTCTTTTATGCTGATGAACTGCGGTGACGGTCGGCAGGCGCGACCCAGCATGGGTTCGTGGGTGACCTACGGACTGGGAACAGACAATCAGAATCTGCCGGGCTTCATTGCGATGTGTCCCGGAGGTCAACCGACCGTCGGTGCTCAAAACTGGCGATCATCATTTCTTCCCGGTGCGTACCAGGGAACATACATCGATACCGGTCAGACCGAACCTGATCGCCTGATTGAAAATCTCCGCAACCACTTTCTTCGACCAGGTCGTCAACGCACACAATTAGATCTCATCCAGGCACTCAACGCGCGTCATCGTGAGACTCGTCCTTATGATTCGCAACTCGACGCGCGAATTCAGTCGTTTGAACTCGCGTATCGCATGCAGACGGAAGCCAGCGATGCGTTCGATGTTCGTCATGAACCGCAATCCGTCAGAGAGTCTTACGGCGATACGGTTTATGGTCGCCAACTTCTGGTCGCTCGCCGCCTGATGGAACGAGGCGTTCGCTTTCTGCAGATCTGGCATAAAGCCGGCCAGCCCTGGGACGCCCACGATCAGCTGGAACAGAATCATCGAGGACTTGCCGCCGAGGTCGATCAACCAATTGGGGCCTTGTTGAGAGATCTCAAACAACGCGGAATGCTGGACAGCACGCTTGTCATTTGGGGCGGTGAGTTTGGGCGAACTCCAACTATGGAATTGCCGACTCCCGGAGTTTCCTCAATCGGCAGCGGTCGGGATCATAATCACTACGGATTCTCAATGTGGCTGGCTGGTGGTGGCGTCAAGGGTGGCTTTGTGCACGGTGCAACTGATGAGTTCGGCTGGAATGCGATCGAAAAGCGAGTTCACGTGCACGACCTGCACGCCACGATTCTGCATCT
>CAIJTV010000843.1:0-9079 GCA_903823635.1 uncultured Planctomycetaceae bacterium | reverse complement strand
AGCAATCCATGCATCATCTGCCATGGTGTATGGTCGGTTGTGTTCAATAGTCGCTGGCGGGTTATCTCACGAGTCTCATAAACCAGCTTCACCAACGGATCATTGCTCTCGAGAATCGCTCCGGACGCGGGGCGAATCGGAACCTTATTGGGGCTCTCAAGAAGGATGACCTGCGGTTCGTCTTTGGGCGACTTGGCACCGAGTTCGTTAGAGAACGGTTCTTCACCAAGCCCGACACTTCCGGAGACAATGCTGATTGCAGCAAGCAGCGGCAGAATCTGCGCGAATGCCAACTGCTCATTAATACGCCTCATCGGGACAGCCCCTTCATCCTCAGTTGCAAGTCAACGACGGCGCAAGGCGCGGTCCGACTATTGGATCCCCCAGGGTCTGTTTTCGGTAAATCCGGCAGCGCTCTTCAATCCATCAGATTCGGCACATCCGGAATTCGCATCAGGTGCGGCGCTGGCTGCCGAGGAACGCAGTGGATTCCGCCAGATGTCGGCGGAATCGGGAGGTCTGTTCCAGAAGTTCGGTCAGCGACCTGTCCTCCTGCGCGATTTCGTGGCAGGTTGCTTCCAAAGCCGGAAACAGTCCTTCGGAGATCCGCGTCTCCACCATGGACTGGGCAAGTTGATAAATTCGCTCGGAAAGCCCCTCGCGAAGATTCCAGATGAAGATCATGACCAGCAGGCCGGACCACAGCACTAAAAACAGCACCGCCGGAATATAAAAATCGACAGCGAGCAATGGTTCCGCTTCTGCTCTTGCTCCAAGGATCGGTGCAAGAAATGAACTCCAGAAAAAGTTGTATCCGACACGCCCGATCAGGAACGTGACATACAGCAGGAACAGACCTTCATAGCGATACTGTATGAGCTTTGTGCAGTGCTGTTCAGCCAGCTCTTCAATCAGTTGATCGATGGCTCGACGAGCATCCCCCAGAAATTGTCCTTCAACCTGCGCCGCTCGACGACGAAGCGCAGAGAGATCTCTGCGATCACTGAAATCTTCCGCCTGAATTCCCGCACTATGCACATAGCCAGAGACCACCATCCGGGCTTCCTGCAACTGCTGATCGGCAATTCCGAACGAAGCCAGTCGCTCCAGCGTTGAGTCTGCATCGTTCTCTTCGACTTTCGATTTCACCCACCGAGCTCCCTGCATGGCGCCAATCAAAGCCATTTGCGCGGATGAGCGTGCTCGAAAGAAACTGAATGAGGCGATAAATGCTCCCAGTCCGTTGTAGAAGCGAAGCACTGAACTGAACGGACTGAATCCCCAGATATCAGTGACAGCAGCCAACAGGCGTCGTTCCCACAGATTTCGATTCAACAACAACTCATCACGCAGTTGAGTCGTTAGCGAATCTCGCAACTTTGTCCGCTGTTGTTCCAAAATATCCTGAAGCGAACGAACATCTTTAAGCCGCTTATCATAATCGACTCGACATAACGTCAGCGCTTCTTCCAACAGATCAATCAGGTTGGCTCGTCGGATCGCGACGCGGCGTGACGCACCCAGTTGGTTGGTCAGCAGATCAATCAGGCGGCCGAAGTCTCCGGAAGTTCTTTGCCCCTGAGCTTGCTCCAGCATTGCTCGCCGCGAATCCACAAAGAACATGTCCGGAACCTGATAGGCCGGTGCCAGATTCTGTTTCCAGTCGTCGCGAATATCGGAATCCTGATCGGCATGCGTCTGCACAAAGACCAACCGACAGCCGGCCGCTGCATCAGCCAGCTCTTCAGAGATTCTCGCACTGCGGTACTTTTGCTGAGTCGAAACATAGAGCAGGACATCACAATGCGGCAGGATCGCGCGAAGCCGAGCCAGATTGCTGCCGGAGTCCGCGCCTTCGCTCGTATCCGGGTCCGGGCAATCGATAATCACCAGATCACGCAACATTGGCGTGTCGATTTTCTTGATCTGAAACTGATTCAGATCCAGACCGAGCGCATTGACTTCAAAATCCGGATGCACCAGCAGGATCGGCATCGTGGTTGTCGGTCTCTGTCGTCCCGACTGCGAAACTTCCTGCCCGACCAGCGCGTTAACAAGTGTGCTCTTGCCTGTCCCTGTTCCACCGAACGTGGCCACGACGATGGGCGATTCGAGTCGAATCCGCAACGTGGTCACTCGCTCCACAATTTTCCGCACCACCGACCGCGCTTTGTGAGCAGGATCCCAGGCGGGCTCATGATCCAGCCACCGACGCACTCGCAGGACAAGATCGTCGATCTCGGCGAGGATAGTAAGATGTTCCAGTTCAGGAGTCAGTGACATGAATGACAGTCCAAAAGTAGGGTGTGACAAGTGAGCGCATGCGAGCGCAGGCACACCAGTTCGTTATTCAAATTCGCTGCAGCGTCGCCACGCAGTCCTGAATCGTCGACCAGGCATCGCACTTCGTCAGTTCCGCAGCGGCCTTGAGTTCCCCCGGAAGGTCGCCCAGTAATTCATCGTGAATTAAACGTGTCAGCCAGGCGGCTCGTCGAGTCGTAAACGAGGAATGCAGGGAATGGAACCAGGCCTGCAGCATCCCGGCTCCGGACCCCGCCGCTTTGGACACTGCTGCCTCACCCGCGATCGCGGCCGTCGCGCCACCAGCCACATCGGCTACGACGTGCACCATGGCCGATGCAGCCGCATGGCCCAGCATCGGAGCCACCAATTCACCCGCCGGACCAAATCCGATGGAGAACAGCACGACACTCGTCACTGGTCGCACCGCCGCTGAAACATTATTGAGCTGTCGATAGAGACCAAACAGATCCGGCTGGGTTTTCTCCAGTTGCAGCATCTGTTCGTTCACAACATCACGCAGTTCTTCGTCAAAATCCAGAGCGTCATGCTTCGTCCGCAGAAGACTCAGCAGGTTTGCTCGAGCTGATCCGCTGAGAACGGCCTCGAGCCTTGGTCGGATGACATCATTTCCTGAATTGGCCATCCACTGGAGCTTTTCGAACAGTTCTTCGACCACCGACAAAATCGCGGCCCACTCACGACTGCGATAATCATCCATGACCGGTACGGGATCTCCCTGAAGTGCTCGCCGGGCTGCTCGAACGGGCCACAGCAGTCCATTGCCGACGACACTGTAGGCGGAGTTAATCGTGCGAGCCCAGCCTTCCTGGCGAGCCTGCCACCATTTGCGAATCTCAGCGACCACTGCAGAATTCGAAGGCGATGGCCAATTGCGAATTTGAATCACACTGTCCGCCGCCAGCCGTTCCGCCGTATGTCCCAGATCCTCACTGGCGCTGCGGAGCTCTTTTAGATACCCAGGAATGCCGCGTTGAGGATGAGACAGCTCACGCAGCGAACCCAGCAGAGTTCTCATGCGAATCTCGCGAAACTTCAGCTTCGCGAGATCAGCCGAAAGATTGCGAGGTGTATTGTCCGGGGATGCGTTGGCTGTAGAACCTTCAATCCGATTCTGTGAGCGATCAAAGAATGGCAGACGCAATTCTTCAGCCGCTCTTCGATCGGCCGGTGCCAGATAGACCGCATCCGGCTTGATGTGCGTTTCCTCGCAGAATGTCTTCAGCCAGATAGGCCAGTAGGGATCGTCTTCCGGCAGCAGCACCTGATTGAAGACGATCAACACAGACTTATCTTCATCGCCGGCTTTACGGAAGAACTCTTTGACCGCAGCGTCGTTATACTTTTGTTGAGTCAGCACGGCGATCAGCACATCGGCACAGCGTCGCACCGCATCGGCTCGCACCCAGTTGACTCGCGCATCGCTGTCGATATCCGGCGTGTCCAGAATCAATAGTGACGAAGGCAACTCCGGAGCTGTTCGCCAGAAGATGCGGTGAGCCGAACTTTCTTCCAGAGCAAGATTGGCGTCGGTCCATTCCTGCAGGACAAAGTCGGGGAACACATCTTCCAGCCGGCGCGATTTGGTAAAGCCTTCGGGAACCAGCAGCACCGGATGCTTGGTGCCTGAGGCCAGCGGGCTGCTGGCACTGGCTTTGCATCCGGCCAGATGATTGAAGACAACGCTCTTGCCGATGTTAGTACCACCGACAACCGCAACGACCAGAAACGCCTGATCGCCAAGTTGCGGAATCAGTTTTTGTCGTAGCAGTTCAAACCACTCGCGCCCGGCCAACGGAGGCGTCTGCAGAATTGCGGCTCGCTTTTCCAGTTCATCCAGCGCAGGGACGAGCCGCTGCATGGCGGCGGTGCAGGTTTGAAAAACAGAATCCAGTTTTGCTTCGTCCACGCTTATGCTCAGCGTCGTCCGGTGGTTTCGTCATCGCCTTCGTCGAGATCATCGATGTCGTCGATATCATCTTCATCGTCGTCGTCATCATTGTCATCGAAGTCGTCGTCGTCAAATTCTGAATCCGGATGCAGCGGATCATTCGGCGAAAAGAAGAAATCAGCCAGTCCCATCGGAACATTGTTGCCCCCCAGAGACTGATTTTTCTTATCCGCGAGTGATTTAAGATCCACAGCGTCCTGTCCGAGACATTTCTCCAGGGATTCACGCCACGCATCATCGCGAGCGAGAGGATGAGTCGGATCCTGGGCAATTCGCTTCAATGCAAATCGCAGGATGTTGATACCATCGCGAGTCGAGAAGTCCAGATTCAGCGAATGAGCTTCCTGCAGAAAGTCGACGGTCAGGCTCAGCATCTGGTCATCAGCAAACGGCAAATGATACTTCAGAATAGCCAGTTCATCTTCGCGAGCTGGATGACCGAGCGTCAAAGTTGGCTGCAGGCGGCTGAGAATGTAATCGGGAATCTCGAACGTGGATTCATCTTCATTCATCGTGACAGCACATCGAAAATCCGGATGAGCCGGGATTGAGATGCCAGCGACAATGGATTCCACGTAGCGACGATGGTCCAGGAGCGGAGCAAGGCTGGCCCATGACTTTTCATTCATGCGGTTGCCTTCGTCCAGAATACAGATGCCACCTCGCAGCATCGCGGTGACCATTGGCGAAGCGTGGTAGGCGATTTTACCGCTCTCGGCCAGAACCGGAGTGACCAGCAGGTCTTCCGGACGTGTATCTGCCGTGCACTGATAGATGTAGAGTTCCTGCCCTCGCTGACGAGCTCCGGAAATCGCCAGAGTCGTTTTGCCAATGCCCGGCGTTCCGACCAGTCGCGGAGTCAGGGGCAGGTCACGAGGATCCACAACAAGCCAGCAGGCCAGCAATTGCTTGAGGACTTCGCGCTGCCCGATCCATTCGCCTTCAGTTGGGTCGGGAGAACCAAGGTGCAGATTGATACCGTCAATCGTATGGATTCTGCTCATGAATGTTCAGTTATGTTTCGTTAGCCAGAAAATGAGGGGCCGCAACCGGGCCGCAGGAAATCGCGGATCACGCTCGGGACGCGACTCCGATGGAGTCGACCGCCGTGATGTCAGGAGGCGAATCAGCGCGGATCGAGCGGCGGTTGTCAACTGAACCGGTGTCGTGGTCGCAGCCGCTGAGATTTATGCGGCATTTCAATGCAGATTCCGGCCGAAAAAAAAAGCACGAGCCGTCCGGCGTGAGAGTTTGAAGACTCAACGACACCGCACGGCTCGCGCTATTACGCTTGAATTCAGAACAATAATCTTCGGATCACGCCAATCGGCTCGTCCGGACAATTGTCAAAATCAGCCCATCAGTTCCGGGATTGGTCGACCGTGGTCAACGATCGGCGTTGGGCGGCCGTTGAAGTCTTTGATCAGAGTATTGGCGGCGTCGATTCCCAGGTGATGATAAATCGTCGCCAGGAAGTCACCGGCACTGCAGATGCGTTCGATCACGTCTTCGCCACGCTTGTCGGTCGCTCCGATAACCTGGCCTGTGCGAATGCCACCGCCCGCCCAGATATTCGAAAACGCGCGAGGCCAGTGGTCGCGACCGGGCTGCATTGTTCCGGCTGGAGCACTCGCGTCGCCAGCTCCGGTGCTGGCCGAATGTTCGATCTTTGGTGTTCGACCGAATTCTCCAGTCACCACAACGAGTACTCGCTTATCCAGCCCGCGATCGTAGATGTCTTCGATCAATGCCGAAACGGCCTGGTCGTAAGCCCGTGAACGGAATCGCAGAGCATCAAACACGTGATGATTGACCGCGTGGTCGTCCCAGTTGTTGACTCGACCACACAACGGACCGCTCAAACTGCTCGTCACGACTTCCACACCGGATTCCACAAGGCGGCGTGCCATCAGCAACTGCTGTCCCCATGAATTGCGACCATAACGATCGCGAGTTCGATCGTCTTCTTTGGTCAGATCGAAAGCATCCTTCGTCTTCGGATTCGTCAGCAGTGTCATGGCCTGTTCTTCGAACTGGTCCAGAGCACCGAGTTCTCCCTGGCGATCGAATGCTCGTTCCAGAGTATCGAGGTTTTGACGCAGGGATGCTCGACGACCGATGCGACGAACTTCTCCCTGATCAGACAAGCCGATGTTCGGCACAGAGAAGGTTGGAGAACTTGGATCCCCGTTGACCGTAAACGGTGAATACGCATCGCCCAGATAAGCCGGGCCATTGTATTCGAGCGGCGGGTTGATGCCGGCGTACAGCGGCAGCGGACTATTGCGAGTTGTCCCGTGAGAACGCAGGTAGTTTGTGACTGTCATCCAGTCAGGATACTTGGGCTTTGGTTTGTCACGAGTATCCGGGTCACCGGACAGCATCTGCATCGAACCGGCTGGATGTCCGCCGGCGGTCTGCCGCATTGATCGGAGAACCGTAAACTTGTCCGCAATCGCCGCCTGCATTGGCAACAATTCCGTAAACTGCATTCCTGGAACTTTGGTGTCGATCGTTCCAAAGGGGCCTCGATAGTCGCTGGACACATCCGGCTTCGGGTCATAGGTGTCGATGTGAGAGCACCCGCCTGGTTTCCAGACCATGATCACGGCAGTCTTTTCGCTGTCAGGCTTTCCGCCGGTTTCTGCGCCCTGAGCAGCTCGCAGACGAAGCAGTCCGGGCAAGGTCAAGCTGGCAAATCCGCCAAGACCCATTCTCATGAAGCCACGTCGGCCGGACGAACCAAACACAGAAGGGCCTGGACAAACCGATGATGCAAAAAATGGATCACTCATGATTCATGACTCCGATGCACAGAATTGTAGGTTGGACATTCTTGTCCGACTGTGACTCGACGGGCAGGAATGCCCATCCTGCTGAAACTGATCACTAAGGAGCTTTCACGCGAATCGCGATCGGCTCCGACAAAATAATATCAACAGTATCTTTTGGTGTAGCAAGGTCGGTTGCCGCTTTGACTTTGGCTGCGGCGGCAGTCACTGCAGCATCAGCCGCCAGCTTCTTTGCCGTTGCATCGGCAACGGCCTTGTCAGCCTCAGCCTTCTTCTCCGAGGCTGCTGCCGCTGCCTCTTCGGTCAGCTTCTGAACTTCTGCAGTAATCGCGGTCATTTCATCCGTAACTCGTTTCTGTTCAGCTTCAGCGGCGGCGACAGCGTCGGGGTTGTACCGATACTTTGCCACAGCACTGCCGTAAAATGTAATGAGGTAGTCGCCGGGTTGAGTTCCGAGAGCTTTCGTGTCCAGCACTGCTTCAGAAGTATCGGCTGTCAGAGAAACATCGAAGCGAGGATTCCCTTCGAAGCCGTCTCCGGATGTCTTCAGCTGGAGAATCGTTCCGGAGAACTCGGCTCGCTTTGTGTGCACCAGAGGGACCGTCAACTTCTCCCCGGCCGTCACTTCCCAGACTTTCTTTTCGCTCGGTGCGATTGAGATCGGAGCGAACTCGGACCCCGTCACTGAAACCGGCAGTCCGGTCACAAGCCGTGGGCTGGGAACTTCGCCCCATGAATCCACGATCGGCCACGCGTGGCTGGCCATATGCATTGGTCGTTTGAGTTCTGTTCCGTCGAGTGTTGACTTGCCATAGAACGTGACGTTGGCCAGCGATCGAGGAGCATTTTGATCGGCTGTCAGCAGCATAATGCCGCGAGTTTTTCCTTTTGGAATCTTCAGGCCCTGAGCCGTGACACCTTCAGGAAGTCCTTCCATCACCAGTTCGATGTCGCCATCAAAGCCGTCGCGGCGAACGGCCACAACTTCCAGAGCCACGGTGATTCCACCGCGAAGTGCGAGCGGTTTTGAAAGGGCATTTCGGTCACCGTTACGCAGCTCCATATGCAAGCCCCAGGCGGCGACGGCATAGTCCGGAGCCGCTTTGCGGATTACAAGGCGGTAAACATTTCGAGCATCGTTGCGAGTCCCGCCGAACAGATCCGAGATCTGCAGGCGATGCACGCCGTCTTCTTTGATCTCAAGTTTGCCAATGATATCGGCCGAGCCACCGTCGAACGGAGGCCCATCGTACGCGTAACCATTGCTGGACGGCTTCATTGGAGGAGCGATGTCGGTGAACTCAGCCACGTCCGTGATTTTCTGTTCGGCGCCTTCACCGGCGACATGCTGCACGAGAATTGAAGGATCGGTTGGACGTCCGAGTCGCTCTGAGGCTACTTCGACCCACCACACGTCGCCCTTTGTGGCGGTAAATTCAAACGTGTCGACATCGGCTGCCGGGAAGAAGCTGCCGGACAGATCACAAGGCAGAGTAATCTTCTGCACCTGAGCTGCCCCGTTGTTCGGTTCAACTTCTGCAAGCCCTGCAATCTCGGGAAGTCCCGCTGCTGGCCAGGAGAATGAGTTCACCGTCTTTGTTGACGCAAACATTGGCACGGGTGAGTCGGCCGGAATGTTCTGCAACGATAAGCGATAATAGTAAGCTGGACCACCTTTGAAGGTCAGTTCGTGAACCTTGATCGTGTGTTTGCCATCTTCTTTGGCGGTAAAATCCAGAGTGCCTCCGCGACGTTCCACCATCAAATCTCGCCCAGCCGCGTCACCGATGATCAAGACAGCCTCAAGCTTGGAATCGATTCCTCGCGACGCCACATTGACGATGTACCGCTGACCTTTGACTGCATCGAATGTGTAGTGATCAACCGCGCGGTTCGTCATGACGGCATTGCAGATTGAATTGACCGCGACCGGCATCGCTGTCGGCAGAGTTGTGTTCGGTGTGGTCTGAACCAGTTCCTGCAAAGTGTCCACGCAGAAAACTCGTGAAGAAGT